>VGAU01000231.1 GCA_016870675.1 Actinomycetota bacterium
CTGCTTTTTTAAAATCCGCAATAGATTCAATCGTCTTACTATCAATATTTGTTTCCTCGATTCCAATCTGATAATAACCCTCATCAATATTTAATACCTTTAAAGTTTTTTTAAGGAATTTTTCATAATCTTTTTTGCCGAGACCGGTAAGCTTTTTCCTTGCCCTGTCAATAGCATCGTCAACCAGGCCAATTTTATACATAAGTATCTTTTGATTTAATTCCGATTTAGCCCTGGACACTTCAATATTTAAAACTTCCTTATACCTTTCCCATGCTCTCAGCTTTCCACTGCGGTGTATCTCTTTTGCCTTTCCTTCAGCCTTTTCTATTACTACAGACGCTTTCTTTCTGGCTTCACCTAGTATCTTATCTCTCTCTTTTGCCGCATCATCCAGAACTTTTTTGGAAACATTATCTAACTCCGCCATATTTTCCACCTGTTAAAATTGAACCGAATTAATAAGGAAGAAAGTTATAAGAAGTCCCAGTACTGCGTAAGTTTCCACCATTGCTCCGTAAATAACTCCTTTCATAGCTTCCCTGGCTCTTTTAGCTACAAGATTTACACCGGCTGCACATACTTTTCCCTGATATATAGCTGAAACCAAACCGGTTAATGCAACAGGCAGCGCAGCAAAAAATAATTGCAGGCCCTGGGCCAGAGTTTCTACCCTGGGAATATTTCCAATAATCATAAAAGCAGCAACAAATCCATAGAATCCCTGTGTGCCCGGAAGCACTACCAGTAAAAACAGGCTTCCAAACCGGGTAGGATCCTCTGAAAGAACTCCCGCGGCAGCTCTTGCAGGATAGCCAATTCCTACGGCTGAGCCAATCCCAGCCATAACAGCTGCCAGTCCCGCACCAAATATTGCCATTATTACACCTAACGATAAATCTGACATTTTTCCTCCTATTGTTAATCAACTATTGTTATATATTTATGTTCATCCTTTAAAGCTTTAAACGGTCTTCCGCCGCCTACATAAAATTTAGAGAAGAATTCAACATATTGAAGCCTCAGGGTATGGACGAAACCACTTAGAACATTAATTCCAATATTGAAGATGTGTCCAAATATAAGAATTATAATTAAAATTATAATACCGGCAACCGGAATTGAGAGAAATTGAAATGCTATTTTATTAACAGCTATTCCAATACCCGCAGTTACCATTCCCAGAGCCATAAGCCTGATATATGAAAGAAAATCACCTAAAAATGAAGTCAGTCCATTAACTATAGTCAGGTTTAAAAAACCCATAAATATCCTGAGTCCCCAGCTCTTCTCATCCCGGGCTCCAAATAAAATAATAACTACAGCACAAGCCAGAATAGGCCACAGGAAAATCTTTGATATACTGGCAGGGAGAAGTGGTCCGGTAACCAGATTCATGCTTACCGCCATCCGGGATGAAAGCAGAATTGCTATAAACGATAAAATGATAATTATCCAGGGAAGCCCATCCAAAAATGCACCTCCCCAATCCTTTCGCCTCAGACAATCAAAAAATTTAATAAAAAGACCAAAAACAACATGGATTACTCCCAGAATCAGCGCTAATCTAAAAAAGTTCATGGATCCCTCATTGGAATTAATTGGATCACCCAGAATTGCTAATTTTGAGAAAAATCCATCAATACCTAAATATGCGGGTAAATCACCAAACCATCCGTTAAAAAGAGTCCCGGCAAATACGGCAAAAATTGCCCCGATAAAAATCATCATAAGAAATTTTTTAATATTCCTCATCTTAAAAGCAAAAATCAAAGTAAGTATCGCCAGTATAAATCCATATCCTGCATCCGTTAAGCAAAGACCAAAGAACATAGCGAAGAACAATGAAACAAATGGGGTAGGATCAATCTCAAAATATCTTGGAACTCCGTAAAGATCTACAACTATCTCAAATGGCCTGAACAGTGGTTTATTTTCCAGAATAACAGGAACATTTTCATCTTCATCCGGTTGAATCTCTATCACTCTGGTGGATTTAAAACTCTCAACTGCAGAAATGATTTTTTTCTTATCTGTTTCCTTTACCCATGCAGTGTGAAAAGAAACAGAATCTGTAGAAAACCCGGATTCTATAGCCTCTTCAATCTCCAGATTATTTTCAATGTAATCAAGAAAAACCGTCAGAGGTTTTTCGTACTGGCGGGATATTTTCCTTATTTCAGCCTGTAAGTATTTTTTTCTATTTCTGTTCAGGTTGATACTTTTTTTAATTTTATTTAAATTCTCGCTAGTGGTGCCCTTATAACCGGTTATTTCTGCCTCCTCAAAGGAAATACTGCCCAGATATTCTTCCGCACCCTTCTTATACTGGTTATGATAGGCTAGAATTACGTATGTAACATTTCTATCTTCAGACAATTTCTCGCAGGAAATTTTATTTTCATCCAGGTTTTTCACAATTTCTTCAAAATCATATTCCTCGCATTTAATAATCCCCAATTTTATAGTATAGATATCACCATCTGCTATATCCTCGAGATTACCTCTGTAACAGGACCATACATTCAGTTGACGGGTTCTTGGTTCCATATCGGTAATCTCTGCATCCAGACTCTCTATTTCATCTTCAATATCTAAAATATTATCTACCATTTCTTTAAAGTTTGTGCTCTCCAGGATCTTTTCATATTCGCTCCTTCTAATTATCAGTTTGCCCATTCTGGAGGCAATCTTTTTTAACTTTTCGTCTTTAGAATCATTAAGAATATCCAGAGCCCTTTTAACCCTGGTAATGTACTCCGGACTTGTATCTGAAACCGGGATCTCCAAATCGATTTTATCCATATGTGGTTTTACTTCAACAGTGATTGGAATTTTTTGTAATTTTTTAAGAACGGTCTCTGTATCGGATTTATGTGAAATAATAAAAAGTTTACTTAATTTAGCAACTGCCATTAACCTACAATCCTCTGAATAATTTTTTCAATAGCTTTTTCCTGGTTAGCTTTGGAAATATCCTTTATTTCTGCC
>VGAU01000232.1 GCA_016870675.1 Actinomycetota bacterium
TTGGTAAGTATTTAAAAGAAATAATTATGCAAACCAGAGACAAAAAAGAGTATAATTAAATCGGGTTTTTTTAATTTTTAACTTGCGGAAAGACAGATATAAGAATAGATATATGGGAATTTGCAAATTAGAAACATAAGAGAGGTATGTTATGACACTATATTATGTAAATAAGCAAGCACAGGATAACAGAGATCATGAAGTTCACAGATCAGATTGTTATTATTTGCCAAGTGAAGAGAATCGACAGTATTTAGGTTTGTTTACTAATTGTCATGATGCGGTACGAGAGGCAAAAAAGTATTATAATCAATCTAATGGCTGTAAATTCTGTTCAATTGAGTGCCACACTACTTAATAATCTTATCAATATGATTCATTTGATATAATACATGTGATAGCTGGATTCAATGGGATCCTAGAACGAGGAAAGGTGCTTAAAGAATTTCATAGAGTATTAAGGCGAATAGTCTAATAATTTTAGCATAAGTTTTAATTTGCTGAATTTCTTTAACGCTAATTTTATTAGTAAGAGTTGTAATTATATATAGAAAGGATATTATTAGTGATCAAAAAAGATATTGGTATACCAAAGTTAGTTGAAGAGGATAAAGATTTTCCTTTTATAGTTGTCTCACCTCGATGTCCCGCTGACCATTATTGGATACCTTCTGTACTTAAGAAGTTGCTTAATGATGTTTGCAGCAAGCTCCGGGTTGATAGGAATAGAATATACTTAACTGGCTTGAGTATGGGTGGGTATGGTACATGGTACACTGCGATTGAGTATCCCAAACTTTTTGCTCAATTGCTCCAGTTTGTGGTGGAGGTGACCCATATAGAGTATGCAGACTTGGCAACATGCCTGTTTGGGCATTCCATGGAGCAAAAGATACTACTGTCCCACCCCAGGAATCAATAGGTATGGTTAAAGCATTAAAAGATTGCAATGGAAATGTAAAGTTTACTCTTTATCCGGAGTTGGGGTATGATTGCTGGACTGAAACTTATAATAATCCTGAACTATATCAGTGGTTTTTATAACAGAATAAAACTAATCGGTAAAAATACAGAGTTTTCTAGTAGAACGGTAATAATAAAAGCACCAGAATCACCTATAAATTTTACTTTAAATAAGACTAACAAGTGTAATTAAAATTGGTATAATATACCTATTTAAAATTGGAATTTAAAAGATTAGAGAAGGGTTATGAGAAGGTTTTTGTTAATATTAACTATAATTATCATTACATTATCAATAGTTTTAGTTGGGGTAAGCTGTAAAACAACAGCGGCAGCAGTACAAACTACCCAAAAAGAATTTATTGGAAGCGATTTTGAATTATCTCTGCCGCAAGGATGGGAAGGCGGCAGAAAAGATGAACTCGATCCTATAGTTGAAAAACTCAAAGAGATGGGGCAGGAGCAATTGGCTGATAAAGTGGAAGCAAGTCTATCTACTTTTTTATTCTGGGGATATGATTCTGAAGCGGCCACTTCAGGTGGTGATGTAAGTACTTTTAATATCACGGGCGACTCTTCTGCAGCTTTTTTGTCACTTAATGAGTATATGGACCTCTCATATAAAAATGTTGAAGAAGTGTATAAGAAAGCAGGGTATTCATTTAACATTATCGAAGAAGATGTTGTCCTACTTGGTAACAATAAGGAAGTGGGCAGGACAATATTTGAACAAACAGTTGAGGGTGTCAAAACGAAAGTGGCTCAGTATATAATCAAGCATGGTTCAGATTTTTGGGTTCTAACTTTTACTGCGACGTTAGAACAGTTTGGCCAGAATATACAGGATTTTGATAAGACTATTGAGACTTTTGAAATTATGGAGTAGCGGATGGGCAGATAGCCACCACAGTTCCGCCACAGTTTATGAATTCTACAAATTCAATGAGAGCAGTTAAAATCAATCCTGGCAGGGGAAAAGAAACAATTGCCTCCAGGGTAATAAAAGCAAACAATTTTTTTAGTAAATTGTTTGGTCTTATAATAAGAAAAAAGTTAAAAGATAAAGAGGGATTTCTTATAGAAAACTGCAGCAGCATTCACACTTTCTGGATGAGATATAGCATAGATGTGATATTTCTGGATAAAAAGAATTTAGTTTTAGCCATTTACCATAATATTAAACCTTTCAGAGCAACTCCATTTATAAGGAATGCCTGCTACGCATTAGAGCTAAAATCAGGAACTATAGAAAAGACTTCTTTAGAAGTTGGAGATTTAGTGCAATTTGAAACTTGATGGAAGACATCAAATTATACGATTTATGTAAATTTACTTAATATCTCCTTATATTTTTCAGAATTTGGCTTCATAAAAAATGCAATTTTAAAGTGCCCCACTGCTTCATTTAATTTTTCTTCTTTGATAAGGCACAAACCCAGTCCGTAATGCGCAAAATCATTGGCTGCATCTATTTCCAGAGCCCTTATGAAGTTCTTTTTGGCAGAGCGGTAAAAACCACAATTATAATACGCGCTGGCAAGAACTTCTCTTATAGAACCCTTTTCAGGTTCATAATTTTTAGCTTTCTCCAGGAGCATTATTGCTTCTAAAAATTTACCGCTTTCTGATAATTTTTTACCTTCTTTAAATAAATAATAGGCGCTGCTCATAATTTAAACCTCTATGACAATATAAAATGAGTTATTACTATACTTGATAATTATAGCACTGCTGAGGTGTATTGCCAGGAGATCCAGGCCTGCCAGATTTTTTATTATTACATATTTACACAATTGATTAAAAGTGTTATTATGTTTATATTCAAAATCTATTATAGCGTTATATTTAAATAATGTTGTTAAGGAAGTAATAAGAGGCACGGGTAAAATGAATAGGATATCATTAATTATTAAACAAAGAATGCTAAGCATTATTTTTATAATCATTGCTGTTATAGGCGGGATTTTTATTTTCTGGTACGTAAGCAATTTAAAGACGAAGATTTCAGAGGATAC
>VGAU01000233.1 GCA_016870675.1 Actinomycetota bacterium
CAGCGATGCTGTTGACATACCCCAGCAATCACAGAGCATAGTTATATTTAGCAGGACATTTATATAATATACACTATCCTTATTAAAGGTTTTTAATACTTCCTCTGTGGCTATTGCCAGCCCTCTCTGAAAATCTATAAAACTCTTACTTGTAAAAGTAAGGGCATTATTGGGACATACTTCAACACAATGCTGGCAATATGTACAGTGATGGAAAAATAACTCATATTTTCCCTCATCATTAAATTTATTCGCTTTATATCTGCATTCATTAATACAGGTTTCACAGTGATCACAGAGTTCTTCATTCCACTCAATACCGCCCTCCAGAGCATGAACCTCCCTGCGTGTTTCCGATGTAACACAACCCATTGCAATATTCTTGCATGCGCCTCCATAACTACAATCACCATGACCTTTTACATGTGAAAAATCAATCAATACATCGGCATCATGAATTTGTCCTGCTACCTGTATTTCTTTAAGTGACTTAAAATTGACCTTTTTAGAATAATAATATTTGTCATTTTCACCTGCTACCGGGACAAGCTTGCAGCCAATAACCTCCTCAATGTATCCCCTGTTTTCAGCTCCGCGGACTCCGAAATCGTTGTTATTTCTGTGATATAAATCCGTAATAAAAACATCTCCCCCCGCATCTTTTAGAGCCTTTACCAGTATTCTTACAAATAAAGGGTGAATTGTGGTATAACCTAAATTAGCACCCAGATGCATTTTTAAAGCTACTGATTTTCCATCCACCATTCTTTTCAGTGACAGTAAGTTCAACATTCTTTCAAATTTTGCAGGAAGGGTTGAGTTTGGCTCCAGTTTTTTAAATTTAACACTTGCAAATTTAACAACAGACTTTTCCATTCTCCTTACCTTCTTTTAAAATATTCTTAATTTTTTATTTTAATAGAACTAATTTTACTACAATTATTTTTCCAACCACATTTTTTAAATTCTAAAAATGGTACGCCTGGAGTGATTCGTTCTTTCGTCTCACTTCGTTCGCTCACGTAGCCGCAGACTCCCTCGTCTTCGACTTAGTCTATCTTTTCGAATCCAGAAAACATGCCACTGGCATGTTTCCACTAACTACCTCTACCGTACGCAACGTTTTACGTATACAAACTTGGTACGCCTGGAGGGATTCGAACCCCCAACCTTCGGATTCGTAGTCCACTGCTCTATCCAGTTGAGCTACAGGCGCTTATTATTCTTAACCATAAAGTTTATGAGTATAAATAGAAGAATTATAGTTACTTTATATTATTAGTATAATAAAAATATATCCATTTTTAAAATGTAGCAGTTATAACTATATCAGGAAACTTCATTTAATTCCTTCAGCAGTTCATTAATATTAATACCATAAATTTTAGAAACCTGACCAAGCGTCAATATCCCTGCCTCATAAGCAGCCATCGGACAATGCAGGCAAGGCAGCTTATACTTATCAATAATTTTACCTGCTTCCGGCGAATTTAATACTTCTGATAATTTTGTATTTTCTGTATATTTCTCTACCATAACTTTCTTCAATCATTAATAATTGCTTACCAGCTCTTTTCAAATTTTAGCCTTGAAAAAGTATATCTTTTTTACTTTCTTTTGTATACTCCATATCAAAAAATATATTAAAAAAAGCTGAAGATAAGATGTATAAGAGTAAAATAGCGGAGAGTGCGCCTATTCAGGAAAATCTTACACAGTCTCTTAGAGTGAGTCTAAAAAAAGGAGATTATAGAACTGAGACGCGTATTAAAAAAATGGAAGATTACGCCGTCCTTATAGGAAAAAGGCTGAATCTTTCCAGTAAAAAGCTTGAAGAACTTAAATTACTTATGAATCTTCACAATATAGGAAAATTAGCACTCGCTGATGAAATAATGGCAAAAAGGGGAAGGCTTACCGCAGAAGAGTGGGAAATAATAAAAGAGATTCCAGAGGTAGGATACCGTATTGCAGAATCATCCACAAAGCTTCAGTCCGTTTATGGCATATTTTACACTAATTAACTTTACCGATCTATGCAGACGTCAGTATCTTCATGGCGGAGAGGGAGGGATTCGGTCTTTCGTCTCGCTCCGCTCGCTGCAGAGCCGCAGACTCCCTCGTCTTCGACTCAGTCCGTCTTTTCGAATCCCGTAAAATATGCGCTTGTGGCATATTTTACACTAATTAACTTTACCGATCTATGCAGACGTCAGTATCTTCATGGCGGAGAGGGAGGGATTCGAACCCCCGGAAGATATAAACCTTCAACGGTTTTCAAGACCGCCGCATTCAACCACTCTGCCACCTCTCCAGGCAAAGACAAATTATAACATAAAATTTGGATTTATAAATGTACTTCTCATTGCGACCTGCAGACAGTAATTAAAAGACAATTGTATATATTATTTGTCCTATTTTTTTCTGGATATTATCTCTATCCCGCCCATATAGGGCTGCAGCACTTCAGGAACTTTTATATTCCCATCACCATCCTGATAATTCTCATAAATAGCTATCAAGGTCCTTCCCACTGCACAGGCAGTACTATTCATGGTGTGAACCAGTTCTTTTTTCTTTCCATCCCTGTACTTTATATTCAATCTTCTTGCCTGAAAATCCGTATCATGACTGCATGACGCCAGTTCCCTGTACCTCTTCTGTCCTGGAAGCCAGGCTTCCAGGTCATATTTTTTAGCATTAGGAGCCCCAATATCAGCAGTACACATATTTACAATCCTGTAATGAAACTTGAATCCCTGCATAATTTCTTCAAGTATCCCCCTTAATTTTTCATATTCCTCCCAGGATTTTTCAGGATGAGCAAAGATAAACATCTCAACCTTGTCAAATTGATGAACTCTTAACAACCCACCCAGGTCTTTGCCATAAGTTCCGGCTTCTCTTCTGAAACAGGTAGAAAAAGCAGTATATTTTAGAGGAAGCATA
>VGAU01000234.1 GCA_016870675.1 Actinomycetota bacterium
GTTAAAAGGATTGGGTTAAAGGGCAGTAAGTTATGTAAAGTTTTTTGCCAAAGATTCCTTCTATAGCTTACCTTTCGGCTAAAACTTTACATAACTAAATACTTGTCATATCCTGTTATATGTAAAGATTTACATATGGTAGGGAAAAGTTTTATAGCATCTGCACTTGGAAACCAGGCATGTATATATGGATACAGGACCTATTATTTTAATACTTCAAAGCTATTTCCATACCTAAAGGCTTCAAAAGCTGATGGGACATATGTTAAAAACTTAGAGAAAATAGCAAAGGCAGCTAACCTGGTACTTGATGATTTTGGTCTTGAAAAGCTTGACACTCAAAGCAGGCTTTCATTTCTTGAAATACTTGAAGACAGACACGGCCTTGCATCAACAATTATAGCAAGTCAGATTCCAATACAGTCATGGCATGATATAATTGGAGATGCAACCATTGCTGATGCAATATGTGATAGAATTGTAAACAGCTCATACAGAATTGAACTTAAAGGAGAATCTGTAAGAAAGAGGTATAATAAAGACAATTAAATTTAAAGGATATGAATGAGAAAAAAAGTGTCCGTAAAAAATAGAATTTACTGTCCGTTAAAAACGAGATTGCCTGTCCACTAAAAACGATAATCGGTGTCCGATTTCACGATAATAAGCACTGGAAAAATTCCAGTTCTGACTACCACCTATCTCAGGTTTTAGCACATAAATTCTATTAGGGTTCCCCTGACCTATTCTTTTATCAACTATCAAAGCATATCTAACTAATTCTTTTTTATATCTTATGACAGTTTTTTCATCTATCGTTAATAACAACATAAGTTCCTTTAAACTAAAAATTAAATATATATAGCCCTTTTCATCTTTCCATTTATTTTTAATTGAAAGATCTAGTCTGTCCCTTAATATTGAATACAATTTATAAGAATTTCCTTCTGGATCACCGGCCTATAATCACCCAAAAGTCGACATATTTTAGGTTATCGGATTCAATAAGCATCATAGATAATGATACTTCCTAAAAAGCTTTTAAGGTCCTTTTCGGACTCAAAATCCTTATTCTCCAGAAGCTTCTCTCTGAGCTTTTTTGATTCAGGCCACCTATGTATGGGAAGATAACCAGATTCTATTTTATAACTGCCTTTCAGATATTTTTTATTTTTTATTTTTAATTTAATAGATTATAATAGATTTGCGCTTTTATGTAAATATATAAATGAAAAAGTTAATTATTTATATATGGTCACCTACTTAGTACTATTTATCCCTGTGATGATAATTAACACAATCTCAGCGAGTAAAGCAAGAAGCAATCTATATAAAATCTTAGATGAAGTAAAGAACGGTCTAAAAAGTTATGCAATTTTTTAATTACCACTTATTCCAGACTTCACACGTACAATTTTATTTCATGCATCGAGCACAAGAACAGGCAAAGCTAAAAAAATGTAACTAAGAAATATAACTAAGAAATATAATTAAGAAATATAATTATCTATATATAAAAAGTCTTTTAAAGAAATAAGAGAAGCACCCAGAACCGAACCGTCCTCCCTGAGTTTAGACAATAATAAATTAATATCCTTCTTTTTAATAAAAAGATTATCTTCAGGAATTTTCTTTTCCAATGGCTTTATTAAATAACTACTGCCAATCTTAGAAATTTTACCACCTATAATAATATAATAAGGGTCTATCGTCATTATTAAATTTATTAATCCTATCGACATGTAGTCTAAATATTTTTCTAAAGCTTTCTTTGCTTTATTATCTTTTAATTTTAATAATTCTATAAACTCTTCCAGTGATTTAATTTTATGATTTGAGCTCCTGTTGTAATCACTTATTAAAGTATCTATAGAAATATAAGCGTTCCAGCATCCCCTTTTACCGCATATACATTTCTTGCCATCTTTCTCTATAATAATATGGCCAAATTCTCCGGCTCTTTCATTGTGACCTTTGTACAACTTACCTCTAATAATTATCCCAAAACCGACTCCTTCTACTATATAAACATAAACCATGTTTCTTTTACTTTTTGCCACTCCCAGTTTAGATTCAGCAAAAGCTGCTAAATTTGCGTCATTGCCAATATAACAGGGAAAACTAAACATCCTTTCATACTTACTAAAATCTAAATTTTTAATAAATAGATTTGGGCAATATATAAGCAGTTTTCTTTTTTCATCAACAATTCCCGGGAATGAATAACCTATACCCAGTATCTTATCTTCTGAAATATTTTGCTCAGATATTATCTTTTCAACACTGGAATAGACTCTACCCATAATTTTATCAAAATGGCCCTTCTTGTAGTCTGACTGGGGTACTTTTATGATAATATCTTTTATAATTTTTGATTTTAAATTTGCAAGAATAATACGGACATAATTTGAATGAAAATCTACTCCAAATGTAAATCTTGAACTGTCAATAAGATTTACATATACGGGTCTTCGACCCCCTGTTGAATCAGCTAACTCTTCTTCTGAAATTACTTTTTCTAAAGCCAGGTCATTAATTATACCATTAACAGTCTGCAAACTCAGGCCAATTTTATCAGAAATCTGTTTTTTGGTTAGTTTTTCATTTTTTATAAGGGTGTTAAGAGTTATTTTCCTGTTATAATTCCTAATTTGCTTTTGATACACAGGTTACACCTCTTGCACACAATAAATAATCTTTACAAGATAGCACACAATAAAAACTTAATCAACCCACTTTATAAAGCAGTAAGCATCTAAAATAATATAAAACGAACAAATTAACCTACAATACTTAAAAAAATTTTTATTTTTTTTACAAATATTTTCACATACAGAAATAATTATAAAATCAGCTTATAGATGAATTTACGCCGTCATTAGTTGGACAATCAGAGGTTTTTTAAAACTTTTTTATCCTTTTATGGACCC
>VGAU01000235.1 GCA_016870675.1 Actinomycetota bacterium
AAGCTAAAGCTTTACAAAAGGCGCAAATAAAAGTAAAGATGGAGTATAGTGATCATCCGTTATTTTGGGCCCCATTTTTCCTTGTTGGGACTTATGACTAAAAATAAGGAGGTTAATACAATGGAAGAAAAAGATAGAGCTCCTTTAGATGTAACCATGGAAACAAAAGCTATTCTAACAATCATTACACCAGTATTGAAGGTTTTGGAAGAGTTTTTAATTGAACATTCATATCCATTCTATGCAATCCTATTAGGCAAAGATATTGACACATTTCTAAAAGATTATGTTGCTGATAACTGGAAAAATTTGCATTACCTGAGTGGTAATAATTGCCTTATTCTTTCCATCTATCCACCGAAAGAAATAGACGAAGAGATACGTGATTACTGGAAGGAGAAATTAGGGGACAAATTTGAAAAGATTTTAGATAAAATTCCGAGTGATGCATGGAGTTATGAATATGGTAGGGCACTGGGTATCCCTTTTAAAAAATTGCCGTGTTTATTTTTAAGAACAAATTTAAAAAAGGATGAGGGGTTTGTTATCAAAATCCCAGCTTGGAATGAAAAAGATTTAACCTCGTTATTTGAGTTTATTTTTGATAAGATAAACAGTGCTTCAGAATTGAATGAAAGCGAACGGCTTAAAAAAATTGAAGAAGAAGTTGATGGATACTATTCTCTTAAATTAGCGAGAATTTATATTAAAAATCATTGGATGGAATATGTAAAGCCCAAAGAAATTGCTGAAAAAGTTATAGAAATAATCGTTGCTGGGATTATTGCAGGGTTAAAAAGGGAACTAGGTGTTTAGCAACAAGTATCGCCAGACTTCATCTAACACGGTGTAAAAGACTACGCTTCGCTCTGTTCAAATTTGGCTTTGCCGAACTTCTTTTACATCGACACCGTTAAGTGAAATCGGCTCAGCAGCGGTTTAATGATAATAAAATAATAGAAGAGGTTTACTACGATGGTAGACTACAACTATATAATATATATAATAACTACTGTCCTTGGAATATTACTTGGTTTAGTTATAAGAGACATTTATAGTTTTGTTAAACATAAGATAAGATATGGGACGGAAACAACAAAAACACCGATTACGGTACAATTTAGTAGCATAGCTGAAGGTGAAGAAGAGTTCCTGAAACTAAAGTACTACCTTCTACTTGTAAAACACGGAAAAGATGAAGTTATCAAAGATCCTGAAAAGTTATTAAACAAAGAGATAAAATTTGAAGGATATAATCCGAAAATAGCAAAGTTAAGAGTACATAAAATTCTTGGAGCTCAATTTAAATGTTTTGTAGATTATGAAAATGAAGATCAGTTTGATAGGATTAAAAATTTCTTAGAGAAAAACGGGTTTAGTGAAGTATCTCATGACGATGCTAGAATGAAAAAAAGAGCATGGTTTATACATCCTAAGTATTCTACTTGTAGAACAGAAGATGAATATATTAATAATTTCACGCATCCTCCAACATATGAAAAGGGCTGAGAAAAATGATGTCCCCACTCTGTCCGACTCTTCGCTCCCTTACGGTCGCTTTGGGCTACGCCCTCACTTAAAAGCGGATAAAAGGCTCACTCCGTCCGCCCAAATTGCCTTTGACAACTTCTTTTATCCACAAAACGTTAGACGAAAGGCAGCGGTAGATTTATCTTTACAAAAAGATCAAAGGAGGATAAAATGACTTCTGAGATTAAAACCATAAACTTTGGTGGCGTCAATTGCTACCTTGTTAAAACCGGTGACGGTTTTATCCTGATCGACACGGGTGTTCCAAGCAAGCGCGTCGACATTGAGAAAGAACTGGTAAGAGCGGGCTGCAAGCCAGGGGATCTCAAGCTTATCGTTTTAACCCATGGAGATTTTGACCATCCGGCAATGCCGCTTATCTCCATAAAAAGTTCGATACAAAAATAGCCATGCACGCTGGTGATTCGGGAATGGTCGAACGCGGGGACATGTTCTGGAACAGAAAAAAACCCTTTATGGGTTTAGATTTTTTAGGTTTCTGAGAATTTGTAGGGCTGTTTTAGTGTTGTAATCTGGTATTGTGATGAGCCCTGCTAAAAATACATTTAGAATTGTGGTTCTTTTCGCTGATTCTGACGTGTATTTATGTAATTTTTTCAAACCTAGTCCTAATTTGCATAATTAAAAAAGTCTTCAATTTTTCCACGTATGGGTTTGATTTCTTATCCTTGTAGGGCTTGGGTTTAATGTGCTGACGGTTCGGTATGCATGGAATTGGGTTTAAACTGGAAAGAAAACAAAGTCTGGATGATTGACCTGGTAACATATATTGCAATGCAAAAAGCTAAGATCATCGAAATATACAGTTTCGATAAACATTTCGATCGATTTCCTGATGTCAATCGACTAATTGAGTGAATAAAATAAACCTCTGAGCCTTATAGTTTCTTCTATTATAAAATCTACGCCCTTAGAAAAAAATACCCTATGATGTCCTTTTAACCATCAATATCGATTTTTATTTCTAATTTTCATCTATCTTAAATATAGCGGCTATTTGGCTAAAGATAGCCAAGTCTAACGAATTTAAATAATTAGAATCTACCTCAAAATAAACAATTCATAGAAAGATTACTGGAATTAAGAACTATCTGAGTATAAATCTCTCAAAACGTCTTATTTCATTTATGATTATGAAATATTGATCTATTCTATAGCGATACATTCCCAAGGTTGAGCTTCCGTATCAATAGTGGCGAATAAATCTTTTTCTACATCCTGGAGTAAATCCTCACAACTGAATTTTAAATCTACAGATTTTTTAACAGGATATATTCTACCCCTTGCACTTTTAACAATTATATCCCCCTCTCGACTTATGCCCAATACTATTTGTTTTATTTCTTTTGCCATATTGCTCAACTCCATTAATTAA
>VGAU01000236.1 GCA_016870675.1 Actinomycetota bacterium
GACATTTTTTTGATATATGAATAGAAATTATACTGTCATATTTTTTAAGGATATCTGTGTATGTTTCTATAAAATACTTTGGAGATGGCACAGTAGTAGTGGGTAGTTTTTCAGAAGACCTGATTTTTTTATAAAATTCACTTACGGTTATCTCTTTTCCATCGTCTAAAAAACTTTCCTTATCAAAAATTACTGACAGGGGTACGACTTTTATATCCAATTCTTTTACCATATCTTTTGGTATGTCAGAAGTGCTATCGGTAATAATTGCTACTTTACTCATTTTCCCTCCTTCTTTAAATTTTTAATTATTATTTACCATTTATAATTTATGCTTTTTTTAAAATAATTTCAATTAAATTCGCAAACCTTTTACCTATAAAAATTTCTTTTTTAAAACCGTCAGAGTGACTGAACTTTTTTTCTTTATTTTTATTTTCAAATTCAGGTTGATTTGACCTTTTTATGTTTCTTATATGCGATAGCCCCAATACCTTTATTTTTAGAAAATTTGCCATTATGACTTCTGGAACTGTCGACATTCCAACAGCATCAGCTCCTAACTTGCGCAAGCATTCTATCTCAGCATTAGTTTCAAGTACCGGTCCTTTTACACCTGCATATACGCCTGTTTTTAATTTAAAACCAATACCTTCACCTGCTTCTTTTGCAATACCGGACAATTTTTTATCATATGGGCAACTCATGTCAACAAAATAATCATGTTGCCTGCTATATTTGTTGCCAAAAAATGGATTATCAAACATTAAATTTATATGATCTTTTATTATCATAATGTCGTCTTCAGTAAAGCCAGGATTTATTCCGCCTGCTGAATTGGTAATTATTAGATTATCTGTTGAAAGATTAGATAGTAAATTTACAGGATATACCACTTCTTTTATATCATACCCTTCATAGAGATGCAGCCTTCCGGAGAATATTAAAATATTTTCATTTTCCAATTTTCCGTAAACAATAAATTTGCCATGGCCGGGGATGAATGGAACTGACATATGGGGTATATCGCTGATATTTAAGGTTATTTTACTCTGCAAAGGTAAAAAATCTATACATCTGTTAAGAAATGAACCAAGTATTAATCCAAAATCAATCTTTTCAGGTATATAGGAAGATAAATAATTACATGTTTCTTTAAGTTTTTCTTTTCCCAGAAAAGCTGATTTGCTCATGAAATAAAAAAGTGGTTTAAATTACCTGTTAAGTATTTTTACTAAATTTTAGCATACTTTTTATATTAAAAATAATTATTATTTTATTTTTTTTGGTATAATCTTACTATTATTTTTATAATGTTGCTTATTGATTTATATATACTGGAGCAAGTAAATGAATTTAAAAAGAGTATTTTTAAATAAGGCTTTTAGGCTTTTTCTTCTAGTTTTAATAATTTTTACATTAATATACCTGTCGGTCAATCTTGGAGCCTGTGAGCCAAGAAAAAGAGTGATTAAAATTGGGAATCAGGCTGTTCTTTCAGGCGAGTATAGATCTTTTGGAGAAGATCAGTTGGTAAGTGTCAAACTTGCTGCTTCCAAATTATCTCCTGTCAGAATAGGAGGATTTGACTATGAAATTGAAGTAGTTACTAAAGATGATGAAGGCAATCCGGAAAAAGCTTTTCTGGTTGCACAGGAGATGGTAGGTGAGGAAGTGGCAGCAGTAATCGGATCTACTTTCGATGGGACAACTAAAGTTTCCGTACCTGTTTATGAAGAATACGGTATACCAATAATTTCCTCTTATGCTCAAAAAACTGAAATTTCTAAGATGGGGAATACTTTTTTTAGAATGGTAATGAATAATGAGCAGAAAATAGAAAATATTGCCGATTTTATCGCAAATAAAATTAATCCGCAGAAACTTATGCTTATAAATAACCGGGAAGAATATTCGATAGAACTGGTTGATTATCTGAGAGAAGTATTGTCTGATTATAGTATAGAGACTGCGGGACCAATGTCAATAAAAATAAGTGAAGAGGATGTTGCAGTCATTGCAGAAAACCTGTTAATAGAGGGGCCGGATACTATATTCTTTTGTGGAAGTTATAAAGAGCTGGCGTCTCTTATGACTAAAGCAAGAGAAATTGGTCTGGGGTCAAGATTTATAACAGAGAAATTGGGAATGGATGATAAGATTTTTGATTTAGCGGATGCGCAGTATCTGGAAGGATTGATTGCAATAATTCCAGAACCGCCTTCCCTTGCCAGGTATTCCCAGGATCCCAGGGCTGTAAATTTCTGGCATGATTTCAATAATTATTTAAGCCAGATTGACGATCCTGATATTAGTATTGATAGTCCTGGAGAATACGCTCCTTACTGCTATGATTCTGTTTTTGTAATTATTGAAGCCATGAAAAGATCCAATTCTATTTCAACCAAAGATTATATTGACGAACTTAAGACTACTTCTTATGATGGGTTGGTAGGGCATATTGAATTTGATTCTAATGGTGATAGGGTAAACCCGCTGTCGACAGTTTTTATAGTAAAAGATGGCGCCTGGATAAGATACTAATAAGAAACTATAAAATTTAATTTTTTTTAGAGAAGTTTTTAATTTTGCGGTATCTGGTTTTATTGACTTTTTATTTTGCCTATTATAATCTTTAAATGTTTCTTATCTTTTAAAATGTTTTTTGGAGGTGTGGAGTGAATATATTTAATAAAGTAATTGTTGTGCTAATATTAATCTGTATAATCTGTGTATCACTTATTTCTATTGTAAATGTATTTGTGGAATATTATAAGTGGTCAGATCTTGCTTTAAAGGTTTTTAATCCGGAAAATGAAGTCAATGCATTTATTGCTGCTCTCGCTTTAATGATGGTATTTTCTATAAGTATATTTATAATGTTATTGGAGTTTTATAGAAGGGGAACAA
>VGAU01000237.1 GCA_016870675.1 Actinomycetota bacterium
GAATGTTTTCTTTTAAACTCTGAGTTATGCACTCTTTTCACAACTTTATTGATAAGTTCTCCATTGAATCCAATTTTTATGAGATCTTTTTTAAAGTATCTTAAATCATAAATGTAATAAAGTATCGGGTCCGCTTCCTCATACGTGAAACCAAATTCATTTTCATCTGTTTGACCTGGCCACATTCCTCCACTTGGAGGCTTCTCAATGATACTTTCAGGTATACCTATTGCTTTAGCTAATTCTATTACATGTGTCTTATAGAGATTTTTAAGTGGCAATATATCACTGGCAGGATCACCAAACTTTGTAAAATAGCCCAGCAACGTTTCAGATTTGTTAGAAGTACCCATCACCACTGCTTTATACAAATCAGCATAATAATACAGCAGAGCAGATCGTTCCCGAACCATTTTACTACCAACTCTTCTTGGGTCTCCATGTGGATGACGCTTTAGAAAGCTATCAATCATCGGGCTTATGTCGATCTCTATGTATTTAATGCCCAGATTGCTAGCCACATACTTGGCGTCCTCGATTACATCCTCAGTACTTGTCTTGTAAGGGAGGATCAAAGCGATAAGGTTCTCCTTACCCAAAGCTTCACAAGCAAGATAGGCAACTACAGCAGAATCAATGCCACCAGAAAGACCTATAATCCCCTTATCGTATGGGCTCTTTTCCACTTCACTCCTGATAAACTCGACCAATTCTTGTTTAATAAAATTAGTATTTATTTTTGGAAATTTCATTTTTATCACATCCATAGTTATTTGCCTTTCCCCTTATTATACTTACTAGAGAGCGAAAGGCAAATCTGTTTAACGTGACAGCAGGACGGCAGGTTTACGAAGAGTCCATATACGAAAAGTTGGCTTTTCTTGCATTTTCTTGCAAGAACTGACCTGTGTATGCCTTGTATAAGTCTTGTGTAAGCCCTCTTCCTTCGAAATTCATTTATGTTATCATTAACTATATCATCAACTATATCTTATCTGTGATAATCTGTGATACTGTTTCCAGACTTTTATAATATTTTTTATAGTATTCATGGAGCAGCATCCTTTGATATTATCTGCCAAAAAGAAGAAGATGGTAGAAGAAGGTGGTAAGTAAAAAATAAACGCCATCAAATTTCATAGAAACTTAATGACGCTTATACTTGTAAAATATAATAAATTATTTAACAATTGTCAATATACAATCAGCATTTTATTATCTACATCTTAAAAATACATATCTAAAATATCTTCATTCATTGTTATTATATGTCAAAACATGCAAGAAGCACTTTTAAAAAGCATGCCACAAAAAATTTTACCAAACTCACGTTTTATCAATTTTACAATATCACCTAAATATTTTCGTCAAGTTTTTCATATATGTCTTTCTTATATCTGTCCTTCTTGATTCTTGATAATAATCTGGATAAATTGTATTATTTCTAAAGCGCCGGAGTGGCGGAATTGGCAGACGCGCTGGACTCAAAATCCAGTGAACCGCGAGGTTCGTGTCGGTTCGACCCCGACCTTCGGCACCAGTAAAAAGCTGCCCGTACCTTTACTATCTACTATAAATATCAGTACATCGTAAAACAATATAATCTTATAAAGCCAGGATATGTGCTAATCTGTATAAATCTTCGTCTATGCTTTTCTTTGTCTCAAGAATATCTTCAAATTTAGATGTTTCTATTTTCATACTCTTAATTCCTATCATACAGTCGCTCTCGCCTTCCAGTAAGAGGTCCACAGCCTTTTTACCAAACTCTGCAGCCAGTATCCGGTCCAGTGCAGAAGGGGAACCGCCTCTCTGGATATAACCCAGTACTGATATTCTTACTTCATGACCTGCCAGTAATTTAATAGAGGACGCAACATCACTTGCGCTGGCTGCCCCTTCCGCAACTATCACTAAAGTATGCCTTTTCCCTTCTCTATGATGTTTGATCTGGTTAGCAATTTTTGCTAAATCAAACTCTATCTCAGGAATCAATATATAATCAGCGCCACATGCAATTCCTGTATTTACTGCAATCATCCCTGAATTTCTTCCCATTACTTCTACTACAAATATTCTTTCATGGGAAGATGCTGTATCTCTAATTTTTGACATGATATCAATTATTACATTAAGGGCAGTATCAAACCCAATGCTATAATCAGTGCCCGCAACATCGTTATCTATAGTTGCCGGGATGCCTACAACCTGAATCCCTTGCTTATGAAGTTCATGAGCGCCTCTAAATGAGCCATCCCCGCCAACTATAACCAGCCCTTCTATCTTGTTTTTTTTCAAGTTATCTATAGCCTTTTTCTGTCCTTCTCTACTTTTGAATTTTTCCGATCTTGCCGAATAAAGAAAAGTACCCCCTCTGTCGATAATTCCACCAACTGAATTTAAATCCAGCACTTTAAAATCATTATTGATTAATCCTTTAAAACCCTCATAGAACCCGTAAACTTTCAGATTATTATATATTGCATATCTTGTAACTGTCCTTATAACCGCGTTCATCCCGCTGGCATCTCCGCCGCTGGTTAAGAGTGCAATATTTCTTTTTTCTCCCACTAAAATCACTCCTCTATTTTCTTCTATTTTTTAATTCATCAAATAATTCATTTAAAGTAATCTTCTTTTCAACCATCAATACCAGTAAATGATAAACAAGATCAGCTATCTCGCTAACCATATCCTGTTTTTCCTGATGTTTTGAAGATAAAATAACCTCCATACTTTCTTCACCGAATTTCTTTATTATTTCATCCAATCCCTTTTTATGCAGAGAATAGGTGTAAGAATCAGAAACCTTATTTTTAATTCTACTTTCAATAACGCCGTACAGCTCATCGAGTATATTTTTTTTCGAGTTCTCTTTGAAATATTTTTTAAAATCTAAATTATTATCA
>VGAU01000238.1 GCA_016870675.1 Actinomycetota bacterium
AATTTATAACCTGTTAAGCAATAACCTTCTTTATTTAAAAATTTATCAATTACAGGGAGCTTTTTAAATTTTAACTGTTTAAGGTTTCCATTTTCATCATAAACGGAGTTTTCAGGGTCAAACTCTTCAGTAGTTCCCTGGAGTATCTTTTTAAGTCTTGGGTAAACTTTAATAGCTTCTTTAACAGCTTCATCTTCCATCTTCTTTTTTTCATCCTTGTACTCCTTCCTTATAGGATAATGCTTTTTATAATGCCGGGATAAAGACATTAAACTTACCTTCTCACCCCTATCTTCTAAATATTCCTGTAAATCTGTAAGGGTGTAAAAATTATCATGCATATCGTCTATTTCATCCTGGAAGGCACTATTACAGATTTTACATTTAGGTTCATAACCCTTCTTTTTATTCATTGATTTAATCCTGGATTTCTCCAGCATATCGGTTAATTTTTTAATATCCCTTAAAAATTTGTCATGGCTTTCAGTCATGGCTTCCAACTCCTTTTTATGTGTTAAAATTTAGTTCCAATTAATTGCAGATCCTGGAAAGTTTTTGGAATTATTTGTGACTTATTTCAGTAACTTTATATGTTAAAAATGTAAGAAAAGTGTCAATTTTTATACACTTTTTTTAACACTTATCCAGCTCTTAACACTACATCCAAGGCCTTTTTTACTATTGGAATCATGATTATAATAATTTCTTTAAGGCGTTCTTATACTGTGGAATCCCCTGTAAACGTTTAAGCGCCTTTTTTACACTTCCAGGGATTAATAACTTTTAACCAGTTCGTATATAGGTTTTTAAGATACAGAGCATATTATACTTCCATTTTAGTACACTTTTACTATATTTTTTAATGGTTTAGCCCTGGAGCTCTGGAATATCCTTTTAACTTTTAACATTACTTTTTATATTTTGTAACAGTTTGTATCAATAAAGTGCACTTTTTAACGCTACCACCCTGTATTGAGTGTCGAAACTCTTTTTATGTGGTAACTCTATAGCATCATTCAGTTTTGATAGAACCACGTCCCGATCATCATACTTTAATTCGGAACTCTCTTCATTATCTGGTAAGTCTTCTGTACTTTCTATTGACATATTAATACCTCCAGCAAACCTCCTTATAGGTGCCTCCATATCCCTAGAGGCCGCTAATATCCCCTTACATCTAACCCGGGAAATATAGGTAGGGGTTTCTTTTCCATACATTTTTTTTTCCACCTCATCTTTGTTTTAAAGTTTTCAAATGAGATTTAACCTTCGCTTTCAGTTATTACCACCTTACCTTTTTGTAAGGCATTTAACTCATTCATTATTTCTTCTCTTTTGAAATTTGAATTTTTTAAAAGCTCATTTATTAAGTCAGGTTTATTATATTTACCAAAACTCAGTAATTCCGTAATAATTTCCTGTTGACAAGGATTAAATTCATTATGACCTCTATACTCTAATTTAGTTTGATTTAAAACTAATATATCATCTCTAAAAATATCAAAATCCTTTTTACCCTCTTTGATTATATTCAAACCTCTCTTTTGCGCCCTCGCTTTAGCTCTGTCAATATCCAAGGTTAACATAATAGGGGACTGGCTTCGGTCACGTTTTTTTATAATTCCAAGTTTCTCTAAGTCGGCTTTAATAGTCTGCCACTTGTAATTATCATAGCCTAACTCTTTCATACCATCTGCAAGTTCAGTATAAGTGGTTTTGGAGATATCCTCTTCCAATACCATTTTTAGGAGTATTTCCTCAATATCCTCATACTCTGATTTCCTTTCTTTCCTGTAATTCCTTGCATAACTAACCATCCTGTTATAGAGGTCATATTCATTGTTATTCTCATTATCAACCACTTTACTAATAGCAAAAAATGGTATAAATTTATTAAATTCTCTTCCCAAGCCACTTATCACATCCATATTCTCATAAACTTCTTTAATAGGTTCATGAAATCCTAAAGCTGTGGCCATCAATTCTTTTTCAATATTTTCAAAAAAAGAATCCTT
The DNA here is from genome assembly GCA_016870675.1 of Actinomycetota bacterium. Lineage (GTDB taxonomy): Bacteria > Actinomycetota > Humimicrobiia > Humimicrobiales > Humimicrobiaceae > Hydromicrobium. The sequence continues at coordinate 2,016 of VGAU01000238.1, forward strand.
ATACATAGTAACTGAACGGTTCCGCAGCTCTTCATTTTCAGTTTCATACATTCGAATGATTATGCCCTTTTCCCTGAGACCCTCAGTAATTTTCCTCGTTCCTATAGCTACCGAAGATGCTAAATACAGTTTCAGTCTTTCACCTGTCTTATCATCTCTTTTACTTACATAAGCATTCAGCTTCCAAGCATTCTCAAGAAACTCATTCAAAACCTGTCTCTTATCATCAGACTTCAATCTCTCTTCCAAGTGATCTATGCTGAAAAATCCCATAGTAGAAGCTGCTGTTTTATGCAAATCAGCTTCTGTAATACTACTGCTAACATCACCGCCGCCATTAAAACAAGTGAGACTCAAAAACTCTAAAGCAGTTGATTTACCCACATCACGCAAACCTTCAAAAGTTAGATAGGGATACCATGTGAACAAAGCCCTAAGATATGTTCCAAAGATCCAAAGGACAAACAAAATGTTATCATCTTCATTTGAGAAGTCAAGGTACAGAGACACCTGAGAGAGTAAGTTTTCAAAAAGCAGAGATATAGGTTTATACACTATTTTACCTTTTATATACAGTTCTTCCAATAATTCCTTTATTTGCACCAATGTTCTATCTGCCAAGGGGTCTGTATAACCTCCACAGATATGAATATCTGGTGCAAATGACTTTTTATTACATTGAGTTCATGCAGGGCTCTAATAGGCTTTTTAAGGCTTATCCCAAAGATTCCATTAACACCTCCCCTAAAGGTCCCCATGTACGTTAACCCCAGAGAAGGAACATAACCCTGGCCATGCCTAAGTTTTTCAACTTTAAATTTAGTCTTCTCAAGAAAATCATCAAAAGAATCCAACTTTACTTCACTTTTTTTCTCTTTTTTCTTTGGTGCCCTT
>VGAU01000239.1 GCA_016870675.1 Actinomycetota bacterium
CCATATTTTTATATTACCCCTGGGTACTTTATTGTAGAAATTTCTTTAAGGGCCTGGTCAAGCCTTATTTTTATCAAAGAATATATGCTTGAGGAAAAACCATTCCCACTAACTGATCTTTTGGTAAAATCATCTATCTGTATAAGAAGTTCGTTTCTTTCCAAAGATGTATTTTCAACTGTAATAGAGTTTATTTTATCGTTTAATACAAGTATATCTTTAGAATAATCAAGTGTGTCTTCTTTAGCTTTAGCATCTGTTACTGTTGTTATAACTGAAGTTGTTTCTGTAGATGTTTTAGGGTTGCTGCATGCTGTATAGTTAAAAAGAAATACAAGAATTAATATCAGATTTAATATTTTTAGCTTGTTTTTCATTTTTTAAACTTTTCTAATCAGCATTTCAATTAGTAATATTGTTACTAATTAGTTTAATTTTTTGTAGTTTATTTGCAATGAGTTTTATATAAATTTCTATTTTAAAAAGCTATTTGCTTTAACTATTTCTTTAATAACTTGGTTCGAAATTTCACCACTTGGGCAGCCTAATTAATATTATGAAGCTAATCCTAAGGAAGTATTTAGCGAGCTTACTTTTGAAGAAAGTTCAATAATATCATAGTAATATTCAGTTCTAAATGTGTTCAATATCCCCAGCCAATTCAGTAATTTTCATACAATTAAATCCTTCAAAATTGTTGATATTTAACATTTAAATTTATTAGTACTATAATTATATTAAAATATTATTATCTTATTATATAGGGAGATATAATGATTAAGAGAAACATATTTAAGAAAATAACCATTATTATCATAATTATATCCCTATGTCTTACTTTTAACTTTTTAGTAGGTTTTACTAATAGCAGAAAAGAGACACCAAAAAGATTAAATGATGAGAATATCTTTTTAGATGATGGTGAGGAAAATAGCAATGGAGATGAAGATAATTCTAAAAAAGGTTTAAACATAGAGGAACTGATTAGTTTAGTACAGGAAGCTACATCAAAGCATTTAGCAATACTGCAAGAAGTTCTTGAAAATGCTCCTGAAGCAGCGAAGAAAGGTATAGAACGGGCAATTGAAGTAAGTACCCGGGGTAGCATTAGGGCTATTGAGGCTCTCAGTAAAATAAAGCCTTCTAATAAAAATAATGGAGACAATGGTCAGAAAACATTCCATATCATTGCCAGCTGTAATCGTGGCGGAACTATTGACCCAAAAGGTATCCAATTTAGCCAGGGAGAAAGTGTTAGGTTTGAGATTACTGCTAATGAAGGGTACACCTTAGTATGGGTAAGAGTAGATAATGAAAAATTTGAGGAAATCTCATCATATTCTTTCGATAGTATAGACAGCAACCACACCATACACGCACATTTTAAAAAAATAAAAAAACACCACTAATCAGAATGATGAAATTGATTAGAAAAGAAATAATAGATTAAACTTTAGTTTGATTATAAACCCAATTCTGGTATAAAAATATCCCCATTCAATCCAATAATCCTGGTTCTAACTTCGTACGCTATGGCCAGCCATAGATGTAATGGCGTTGCTATAGATTGATAAACTTTAATAGATGGAAATATGCCAGTGGCATATTTCAAGGGATTCGAAAGAGCAGACTGAAGCGACAGCTGAGGGAGCTCGCGGTTACGTGAGCGAACGAAGTGAGACGAAAGACTCAAGTCCTCCCTCCCCAACCAACATCCCAGCAAACCTTAAATACCGGTTCTTATATTCTTAATTTGACGAGAAGTTTTCTTTTAAATTTTAAAATAAATAAATAAAATATTGTCTTATGTTCATTTATATGTTATGTTCATTATCAATGAACATTCAAAAAAAATGAACAAAGGAATAGAAAATGGTTAATAATATTAAAGATAATATTTTTAATCTAGCAATTGATGAATTTAATAAAAATAAAGAGATCCAGCTAGAAATAGCATTCGAAGAGAAAGAAAAAAATATTAACGGTTTTAGGTTTGATAAATTGGTAAAATTTAAATACCAAAAGAAAGTTTTATTATATTATGTTGAAATAAAACCTAATATTAATAATGCTGTTATTGCTTTTTTGTTGCAACATAGGAAAAATCTATTACACCCACTTCTTCTAATAACAAGGTATGTTAATAATAATAAAGCTGAAGAATTGAAAAAAAATGGAATTCAATTTATAGATAATGCTGGTAATGCTTATATAAATTACTATCCAATCTATATTTTTATTAAGGGCAATAAACCACCCGATATATTTTTTAAAAATAAACAACACCGTGCTTTTGAACCTAGCGGATTAAAAATTATTTATACTCTATTATGCTACCCTGAATTGGTAAAAGAACCCTACAGATATATTACAGAAATTACTAATGTTGCTTTAGGCACGATAGGATGGGTAATGAATGATTTAATTGATTTAGGATTTGTAGTAAAAATGGGTGATAGAGGTAGACAGCTTTTAAAGAAAGAAGAATTATTTAATAGATGGTGTATAGATTATAATGAAAAATTAAAACTAAAACTATTAATAAATAAATTCACCGGGCCTAAAGACTGGTGGATCCATCATAAATTAAATCCAGAATATGGCCAATGGGGAGGTGAAGTTGCAGCAAATAAATTAATAAATTATATAAAACCCCAGGATATTATCATTTATGCTGATCGTGAAAAGTATAAAAACGTTGTAATTAAAAATAAGTTACGTAAAGATATCAATGGAGATGTTGTTTTTTTTGAGAGATTCTGGAAAGTTAACAAAAATAATAAATTTAAAGAAATAGTTAACCCAATTTTAATATATGCAGATTTAATTAATACAGGTAATCAAAGAGTTATAGAAACAGCCAGGATGATTTATGAAAAATATATTAAT
>VGAU01000240.1 GCA_016870675.1 Actinomycetota bacterium
TAATGAAAAAGAAGAATATGAAATTGAAACTTCTATACTGTCAGACGATGAAATCTCAGAAGGTTTTGACGAAAGACATAGAGAGTGGTTTTTTGCCCTAATTGAAATTTTACCACTTATAGATCCTACAGCCGAATTTGATCCTGACCAGTTTATAATACCAGATTTGACTGACCCTGATATTCCATCAATATGGCCTGCCAGTGGAACTGTTACCTCTGAATATGGAGAAAGAAGATTAACACATACTCACAAAGGAATAGATATCGCTAATAATACTGGTACTCCAATAAGGGCAACAGCCAATGGTACAATAATTGCCGTTGGCACTAGCGGAAACTTCGGAAGAAGAATTATGATATATCATGGAACAGATGAAAATGGTACCACTTACGTAACAATATACGCTCATTTAAGCAATTTTAGTGTGAAGGCAGGAGAAAAGGTTAGCCAGGGGGAGATCATAGGCCTAATGGGTAATACAGGATACAGTAAAGGTACGCACCTTCATTATGAAGTTAGGGTAAATGGGACACCGGTAAACCCGAGAATGTTTTTACCTTAGAGGAATAAATCTTCACAATTGATTGATAAATTAAAAGCCATCAATCTTTATCAGACAGCATAAAACAATATATTTAATCTTCTGCTTAATTTCTTTAACTATTAAAGACCTAAAGCAATATATTAATTATATATGTTGTATGCCTGTCAGATTCTGAGTTCACTATATATTTTATGTATAAAATATGGACCAAAAAATATTAAGTATTATATGTTGTAGTAAGATACCAGAGCCACTGCTGCGTGCTTATAATGCGACGATAGAGACATCGTATAAGGGAGTGGTGCAGAGATTTTATGAGAAAATTGCAGAGGAATGTCCCCAGGCGCTGAAATTTTTTCCTGGAACTACTGAAGAAGAGATTAAAGAATAGTAGTACATAATCTGCTGCAGGGCCTATATACATGCAGGACAAAATAAAAATCCCTGATAAATAAAATGTCCTACTCCTGCAGTTGGATATCTTAATATTTGTAGGACACTATCGGCAGCCACATTTTTTAATTTTTTGTTGAAAGATACTACTTATAAGTAGTATAGTTATTTTGAGAGTGAAAGATGAAAGATAAAATTTCTTATATTAAAAGTGAGCAAAGAAAAATAGCCAGGCTTGTGACAGGTAAATTTCCAAAATACTATCTGACCGGAGGAACAGCAATATCTTTTTATTTCGATCACAGGTTTTCCGAGGACCTGGATTTTTTTATCCAGGATTATAGAAAAGAGGATCCGGAACGAATAATGAGCTTTGTTTCTAAAGAAAGTGGTTTTGACTTTAAGTTAGAGGCTGAGCAGGACGACCTAAGCTAATACCTATGAAGGTTTATTATCTAGGCCTTAAGAGGCAGTGTGTTTTAAAAATAGATTTTGTTCAGGATTTCGAGAAGAACATTAAGAGAATAAAAAATGGGATTCATTCCCTGGAAGATATCTACTGCAAAAAAATATTTGCTGGCATAGGAACAGTTAAAAAAATGGATACCACTGGCAGAATAATCCATGCTGGCCGGCATAGTGTAAAAGACTTATCTCTACTATTTATCAGAACATCACATGGCCCTGTCAGAATTTTTCTTTGAATATTTTCCCTACGGTAAAGCAGAAGCTATTGTTGCCTGGTACAAGGGATTTAACCGGATGGACTTAAAAATTTGAGCTAATGGATTTAGTACCGAAAGTTGATACTGCCAAAGTAATAACACATTTGGATGATGAGATTTTAAAGAGAATACCGGAGAGGCTAATTTGAGGTGATATAAAATGAAAACAAACTGGCTATGGGACAGCCGTCTTGGAGATAGTGAAGTAAGAAAAATTTTAAAGGATGCTAGCAATCCCAAATTTGACATCTATGCAGAAAAACTATTTTCCCGGGTCAGCGATCCTAAGGTAGCTTTCAGTATTATCGATAAGGTAACTTTCTGTAAGAAGTGGCCGACTATAAAGAAGCGAATGAGAAAAGACAGCTGGCTTAAAGACAGGGTGCTTTTCTGGCAGACAATCTTTGAACGGATCTATGAAGGATTAAAAGGACGTGGGATTAAGCTCAGAGAACCTCAGGAAGGGAAGATTTCCCCAGAAAGAATTAAACTGGCCCAGCAGATTAGGGATATACGAATGAAGTTAGGATATACCCAAGAAGATATAGCAAAAAAACTAGGGACAGGCCAGCAGTATATCTCTAAGATTGAGAATGGACATGAAAATTTCTCTATAGATACCCTGGCACGAATAGCCGATGTTTTTGACAAAGGATTAGTTATTAAACTGAAGTAAAAAGATTATGGAATGGGAAGAATTTAAAAAGGAACTTTTAAAAGACCCAGAATTTAAAAAAGAATACGAAAAACTAGAACCAGAATATAAAATAATAAGGTAGATACTTTCTTTAAGAAGAAAGAAAAATTTAACTCAGGAACAGTTAGCAAAGCTAACTGGTGTAAAACAGTCAAGTATAGTATATAATCTGGGAAAAAACGGACACCCATTCTGGAATTAAACGGACACCCATTCTGGTTTTTGGCGGACAGTGATTCTGAAATTAAACGGACACCCATTCTGGTTTTTAGTGGACACCAAATCCATCCATAAATCCAAAAAAAAGTTAAAATACTCCTATCTAATAAAACAGAAAAGATAGGAGCATAAGATGAAGAAGAAAAAGAGGATGACAATGGATAAAATAAGGGAGATACTAAGACTACATGAGATGGATTTGGGGGTAAGGAAAATAGCAGACGCATTGTCGATATCAAAAACAGCAGCAAGCGAATACATATCCCAATTTAAAGCCTCAAAACTAAGCTACCAGGAAGCGGCGA
>VGAU01000241.1 GCA_016870675.1 Actinomycetota bacterium
CTCTATATCTTTCAATTTAATCAATATTAAAAATACAAACGCACAAAGGAACAGAAACAAACCGATAAAACCGGAAAAAATTGTCAATTGATAAAACTGGTTTTCATAGGAACCCATAGTTCTTCCTATAAAATCAAAACCTATATATTGAATATCAAAAGAATTTAAACCTATTGCTAATTGTAATAAATCCATGGGAAGAATGACTTTTTCCCAAAGGTATACCCAGCGATCAAACCTGGATATAAGGGAGTTGGAACCAGGAAAATAGGTTTCGGCTAAGCTTTGAATTCCAATAATAAAATATATAAAAAATAATGATAGCAAAACAGATAATATATCTCTAACTATTTTTGGTTTGAGAGACCTTATCAAAACTATTATGTCAGAAACTAATACTGACATTATTGCAACTCGAGTTGTATTTCCTATCACTGCAAAAATGTTTGTTGCGAGTAAAAAAAGATAATACTTACTACCATTTCTAACAAACTGACTAAGAAAAATGATATTATAAAAAACGAGCATATTGCCAAAAGCATTATGTTGACCAATCATACCGGTAAACGGTAGTTTAAACCCAAATATTGCGTTTTGGTCCAATCCAAAAATAGCAAGTGGATCCCTACCTCTAATACCACCATAAATTTTTATCTCATAATTTCCTATTGGATTTCCAGAAATCGATTCAAAAACAGAAACACATACTTGGCCTAAAAATAGTATTCCTATATAGAAAGTGAGTTTCTTAAAAAATCCTTCGCTTTTAGAAATCACTTTTGATTGATGTATTACTAATATGATTAAGAGACCAAGTAATACTCCCAGAGCTTTATCACTGGTTCTTCGTATTAATCCGGAAACGAGACCTTTTGATTCCAAAAGTATGATATAATATAAACAAAAAGCTAATAATGGCAAAATACTGGTCTTTATATCGAAGGTAAATTTTTTATCAGCTAAAAATCTCCATAATATGAAAATTCCAACCAATACTATACTATAATATACAAAATTGTAAGGTAAACCGGATATCCCAGGTATAATTCTGCCATACATAGGGAAAAATAATGCCAAAACAACTATGAAAACTGATGATTTCATATAGTTATATCAATTTACTGCCTAGATAGACATTAATTTCATAATTTTTTGAACAAAAAGACTTTTCTTGTGTTAGGTTCAGAGACTAATTCCGATTGCAAGCAAAAAATCTTTTCCATTGCTTTTAAAAAGTTCTGCTCAGTATACCAATCCTTATTGGCTAATCTATTTCTAATGTGAATGTCTTCTCGACCCACGAATTCTATAATAGCGTAATTTTTTGTAAAAGAAGCAAGCCTTTCCGCAAATTCCTCAAAATGCATATTTTGGGTTAGCGTTAAGTGATGCAAGACAGCCATAGATAGAGTCACATCGCATTTTAATCTATCTGAAGCACACATCCAAACATTTCCTATTCCATATCTTTCAGTGGGTTTGGTAAAATCCATAACAAGCGGCAGAATTTTTTTGTTAGTTCCCCTTATTTTAGTATAGAGATTGTTTATACTCCGCTCATCACAATCAAAAGCTACAACTTCGTATCCTATTTTTTCTGCGGCTAGTGAAAACCATCCCTCATTTGCTCCTATATCTAATAATGTCTTCTGACCTTTTGAAAATAATAGCTCCATATAGTAAATGGCCGATTTTTCTTTGTTTGTGTATAATGTGCTATCCTCAAATTTTGCTGTTTGCCCTCTTGAATAATAATTTTCCCATTCTGTATTATATTGTTTTAATTTGATTTTTCTTACAAAATTTTCTAAAGCCCTAAATGAATAGTAACAGTCACGCTTATCAGCAAAAAATATTCTCCATAGCAACCACAACTTATAAAAATACGAGTAAAATCTTCCTTTTTGCTCTGGTTTATTTTCCCAATAGGAATACCAGCGAAGTATTCTTTTTAGATTATTTGATTGCATTAACAAAGGAACCACAAACTCACCGTGAAAGCTGGCTTCCCAAGCCGATTTTTTCCTGGAATCGGATTTCATAATTGATGAAAAATCAATAAAGATTGGTTTTGTATAATTAAAAAGAATATTATAAGGATGACCATCTTTTAACGTCAAATTATGAGTATATAATATTCTTACTAGATCAATAATTATTAGTGCAGCATCTTTTAGCATGTCGAATGACCATTCAATACAATATGAGATAAAAGGCATCTTTTCGTGTTTGAGAATCAATTTCTGACTTTTTTCATCAAATTCACTTATTTCAGTTTCTACAAATCCTATCTCCGTAAGTTCTTTTATGAGTTGCTTATCTATCAATAAACTTCTGCAGAATGGTTGAGCATGCGGATAGATTTCACGATAGATTTCATTTCCACATCTAAAAGCTCTTCCATTGTTATCTATACCAGGACTTAGGTATTTTATCTTATCAAGCAACATTGTTTTCACCTAATTCTCCAGACATTTACTAAGAAGAAAACTTGCTTCTTTGTAATTACTTTAAAAACGAGATTCAAAACTATGAAAACAGCAATACTGAAAACAGAAAGGCCTATTATTATTACTGATGTCTTAGGTAAAAATGATAATAGTATTACAGACACTCCAACAACTATTAAGGCAGCAAGAACTATTCTTAATAAAGAGCTAAAATCATAATTTATTATAGAATAACTTTTGATATATCTATTAAGTATAATGAAACATACAAAATAGCTTATAAACGTAGTAATCGCTGCCATAATTATGTTCTTAAATAAATAAATAAGTATAATGTTAAGAGCAATGTTTAAGATAGCACCGATTAAACTTACAGCAAAAATCAATTTTGTCTTTAGTTTTATGAATAGCACCTCACCGATAATGACATTTAA
>VGAU01000242.1 GCA_016870675.1 Actinomycetota bacterium
CATCAAATTGAGGTAGTGAATGATCTGCCAATATCAATTCTGGTTTAAATTCCTCGAGTTCTCTTATGAAATCTTCTTTTGATTCAACTAGTCTTGATATAAAGTCTATACCTTCGTGGCGCAATTCATATTCCATTAATTCTGCATCTAATGGGACATCTTCTAGTATCAAAATCTTAATTTTTTCACTCATTTAGATGTTCCTCACTTATTTAGCTTCTAAAATAACTTATAATTTTTGTATCCAACTATTTTAGTTCACTAAAGCCAATTAAATACCAATTTACAGTTTATTCCCAATATATAAATTTATATGACCTAGTTATTTGAAAGTGATCTCAAAGGAGGTTCCTTTACTTCTATCAAGCTGAATATCACCATCTAATTGAGCTACCAGAGTGTTTACTATACGTAAACCCAGAGTTTCCGTATTTGTAAAGTCCAAATCCTCTGGAAAACCAACACCATCATCACTAACTATAAGTTTAAAGTCTTTATCAACAAAATTAAGTGTGACACCTATCTCACCCTTTCTATTATCAGGAAAAGCATGCTTCAGACTGTTAGAAACCAGCTCATTGATTATAAGACCACAAGGAATTGCAGTATCAATATCCAACAAAACATTATCCACATTAATTTTTATATGAATATTTTCCGTCTTAACTTCATATGTTTCAATAATTTCCTTTCTAAGGCTTGTTAAGTATTCTGAAAACTCAATCTGAGCAAGATTTTCAGACTGGTAAAGTTTCTCATGGATAAGCGCCATTGCCCGGATACGATTTTTACTATCATCAAACATCTCCAAAACTTCTTTATCCCTAGCATATTCTGATTGAAGTCCAATTAAGCTGGATATAATCTGCATATTATTTTTAACCCGATGATAAACCTCTCTCAACAGTATCTCCTTTTCCTTTAAAGATTCCTTAAGTTTATCTTCAGCTTTTTTTTGTGCTGTAAGATCTAGGAGAGATACTAGACTCTTTTTTGTTCCTGGAATTATCGACACAGTTATAATAATATTTTTAATGTTTCCTTCCCTGTCAATGAGCTGGGATTCATAGCTTTGTGGGGCTGCATTGGGATCGATTCTACGAAGCCGATGATACTCTTTCATCCTCTCAAGATAATCTTTCACCACGAATTCCGTCCAACTTCTCTTACCTTCTATCTCTTCTTTTGAATAACCAGAAAGTTTTTCGAATTCATGGTTTACAAGGGATATTATATTATCTTCCTCTATTATCAGCGTTGAAGTGCTTGTATTTTCAAATATATTCTTATACTTCTCTTCTGACTTTTTTAAAGCAGATATTGCCTTTTGACGTTCGGTGATATCAGTCATTACACCGCTTAATCCGAATATTCGACCATCTTTCATGAATAACTGGCTAGAAGTTCGTACATATACGATTGCACCATCCTTGTCCAAAACTCTAAATTCATAAGGCTCCTTTTGGCCAGATAACGTTCTCTCCAGACTTGCCTGTAGACCTGATAAATCATCAGGATGAACAAAATTGCTAAAATTTTGATTAATAATCTCATCTGCTTTGTAACCACTTATTCTCACGATAGTTGGGCTGATATATGTAAAATTACCTTTAATATCCAAAGTGAAGATAACGTCGTTAATGTTTTCTACAATAGTTCGATATTTTTCTTCAGATTTTTTTAATTCGGTGATATCACGCGCAGTTGCAAAAACACCTTGTATTTCTCCAGTTTCGTTTTTAAAAACAATACCATTTAATAAAACTTCCGTAGCTTTACCTGACTGATTAAAAACTTGGAGAGAATAATTATCAAAAAATCCGTCCGACAAAGCTCTCCTATATCCTTCTATTGCTTTTTCTGGATCAGTAAAATATTCGGAAAAATCTTTTCCTAGAAGATCATCACGACCTAATCCTGTTAACTTTTCTGTGGCCTCATTAACATCTGTAATCTTACCATCTGGACTTATAATGATTAGTGGATCAGGGCTTACTTCTATCAGGCCACGATTGTAAATCAACGCAGCTGACAATTGCTCTTCAATCCTTTTACGCTCTGTAATATCACGACTGCTAAATATTACTCCATTCCTATGGTTTTTCTCATCAAATAGAGGATTGGCAACAGTTTCCAGCCAAATATAATCTCCATCAGCAGTTCGAAAACGAGTTTCTAGTCTCCTTGGTAGGGATGTAGTTGAAGCTTTTTTAAAGTTATAATTAACTTTTTTTACGTCATCTGGATGTAAAAATTCAAAAAGAGATCTACCAATCAAAGTTTCAGGTTCATATCCCAGGACTGTCTTGACTGAGGGGCTTATATACTGAAAAAACCCTTCATTATCAAACTGCCCCACAATATCTGACATATTGTCGGTGATTAATCGTAATTGTTGTTCACTTTCTTTTAATTTTTGATTGACTTTATGCTTGAACAGGGCCATATCAATGGCAAATTTTAATTCCTTATCACCGATAGGTTTTACCATATAACTATAGTGTTCAGTTAACTTGGCTCGCTCCATTGTTTTATCATCAGCATGAGCAGTAATGTATATAACCGGCGGATTAAAATGTTTTTTTATTTGTTCGATAACCTCTATTCCATCAATTTCTCCTTTCAGTGAAATATCCATCAAAATTAGGTCGGGTCTTGTCTTCAATGCTTTTTCAATTGCCTCTTCACCAGATAGAGCAATAACAGGCGAGGGGTAACCCCAAATTTCAAGCTTTGTTTCCAGTTCCATTGCAGTGATGCCTTCATCCTCAACTATAAGTATTTTTGCGTCAGGCAACTTTTATGTCTCCTTGATCCCTTGAATCCCCTATCACTGACTTTTTTTAGCGAATTTAATTTTGAATTCTGTTCCTTTACTTTTGT
>VGAU01000243.1 GCA_016870675.1 Actinomycetota bacterium
TTGACCCAAAATAGCCAACTGCCGAAGTCTTATGTCAATGGGGTTTTCCGTATCACGTGGGACTGTAAACGATAGGTTCTTTGTTCGTGGGGCTTGACCGAAGATTTGACAGCCCGCTTTCAGGTCAAGTCGTGGCCCTTTTGGTTCTCTGAAACGAGGGATTAACATTACATTCCCATCTCTGCCATAGACATAGTCTTTTTTCTCATACCCTGCGAGCATTGGACTTCCGTATGCTCTGACATGCCAGGCATATGAACTTTCTTCCCTTTATGAACACCCGTTATGTTGCCTTTGTTAGCCGAAGCATAGAATACTTGCTTACCTTTCTTTGCGCCATATTGACTCTGCATCGCACTCATAATTTTTTCTCCTTTTTTCGTTAGTGGCATCTTCTTCCTTCCTTTCTCTTTGAAATAGCGTCTTTGCGCTGGGTTCACGCTCTCATAACCGAAAGATTTTGTCGCTAATCTAACCATTGGCGTATCTTAAAGAGTAAGAACGGTATCAACATTAAGCACAGAACCGCGAGTATCGTCTTTATCATCGCCTGTAATGACTAATAAAAGTGTCTTCTATGTGCGTCTTTGAGGCGTTCGCCTGAAACAATACGCTCATAGACATCATTAAAGCGTCAGCGTAATCCGGACTCGATAGCCCTTGAGATTTCATATCATCTTTTGAGATAATCTTTTTTTGGCCGTTTGAGCGATACTCAAAGCGGATGCTCGATAATTGAGTCTTGAGCTTCTCGTTGTTGATAATCTGTATCTGGCCTCTCTCGAATAACTCTTTTAGTTTCCAATAGCACTCGTCTCTTTTTGAGGCGAATTCAGGCGCTAATACTTTCTCGTTGGCTATGAAAGGACGTATATTAGGCAGTTGCGCCTCACGAAGCATATCCGTTACGCCTCCATTATGAACCCAAAATGCCCTATTATCTCTAAATCTAACCATAAAGAATCGAGTAGGACTATTGACCTTTAAGTCATATACATTGTCCAAACTCTCTTTTAGGTCTTTTGGATAAATAGTAAATGCCCCATTTTTATTTTCCCATACTCTATATTGGTGTGCTGTTCGTGTTATCTTTCTACCATGTATATAACCCACGCTTCCTTCTTCCTGATGTATTCTCTTGCCGCCATATTTGCCTGACTTGTATATCAATTCCAAAAGGTCATCTGCCAATACTGCGCTTGAAGTGCAATATGTATTTTGTCCTTTATGGATAAATCCGTCACCTTTAATAAATTCATCAAGGAATATGCGGATAGTCTCAGTAGTAGAATTCTTTATGATAGTGGGAATACATTTTGTTAATGCTGACTTTTCTTCTGAATGATAGCAATTTTTATATAGCCATTCTTTTAGTGGTTTATTAAATATCCTATATTCGTTTTCTCCATTGTGAGTTTTTTTCTTATATTTCAACCCACAAGAATTCAATGCTTCAATAATAGATTTATGATGTCTACTCTTTACCGATTGAGATATTGTTATTCCTCGACTATCACTACTACCTTCAGATATAAACCATGCAAGAAATGGAGCAAATGTTTTTGTATTAAATCGTTGCGATGTTCTTATTTTCTTCGTTCCACCATAAGGCATCGTAATATATTGTTCATCTAATACAATATCTAAGTCTTTACCATTCCAATTAAATTTATTATCGAGCCATATAGAATCTCTTGATATAATCCAATCCCATGACTTATTCTTAAATGGATATTCCCGTCTCGTCTTGCAGGGCAAGAAATGACTAAAACTAAATGAATATTGTCCATTGCTCAATATCCTTGTCATTTCACGCTTTGTGTTGGATATCACTCTTGACTCAATTAAATTATTACTTTTGTCTTTAGAATAAACCTTATCTTTATTCGTTATTGATTCTACTGGCTTCCATCCTTTTGTTGTCCAAACTTCCGTTTCCTTTGTTAAGCAACCGACTCCTATGTCGTCTATGACATGATAATTAGTCCTGGACTCCCTGCGCAGGTCTATTATCCTGCCGACTGTCTGTGTGGTGTCCTGACCCTTAAAACCTTGAAGGTAAATCTCTTTCCACCCACCATTGGCTTTCTGGAGAATGTTAATTACAGTTTCATCATCTCCGAAACGCGCTACATCGCACGAGAGTATTTTCTGCCCTTCAGGAAAGAATGACTTTTGCGTCGCCGCCTCAATTATGTGATACGGAAGCAAAAGGTCGGCTGCATCAACTTCTTCCCACGAGTTCATCACATAACGTTGGTAGTGATTTGGAGACTCTCTCTCCATCCGCTTTAAGTCCTCGATGAAGTCTTTAGGAAGATGCTCCTCGTTATCGAAAGTTGTGGCCTCATATAAATCAAAGTCGTCTGATGATTTGTTATTCTTCCACATCCTCCATATCCAGTTGTGGCCGTTTGTGTTGGCTATTATGATGCCCTGCCTATATGAGGCGTTCTCGCGGCGTAACCTATCACGCAGAAATGTGAACGCCTCCTCGTTCTCGAACTCCTCCGCCTGCTCTATCATGAATATTGATAGGTTTAAGTTCTTTAAGACCTCCATCTCTGCGCCATGACGAAACATGATACAAGAGCCGTTCTGAAAATGGTATTCCTTGTTCATGTCTACGGTAACATCGAAGTATCTTTGAAAGTCTTTAAGAGTTGAGTCCCGAAGGTCGGTGTATTCTTTCCTTACAACAAGGGCAAGCGATTGCGGAAATTCGAGGCAATACTTCCAGACTTTTAGGAGAGCGAAATAGGTCTTGCCAGTAGCGACGCCAGCCACGAAGGCAGGATACCGCTTTCGGCTATTCAAAAAATCAAACTGGTATACGGTCGGATACAGGTGCAGAGGTTACCTC
>VGAU01000244.1 GCA_016870675.1 Actinomycetota bacterium
AAATCTAACTGACATAACAGGAGCTACAACTTCAAGCTCTGCCCAAGTATTTAGTATAAGATATGTTAGTTCATTTGTTGCATCATTACCATATGCGTCTTGTCCCCCCAATATCATATTCATAAGCCAGTGGTTTGCAGATAGACCGTAGTTATAGCTTGAAGAGTCATCAAGAACCAGGTGGGTTGATGGATCTATGGGATCTCCACCCTGAGAAAAGTTACCAAAGGTGTAGTGATCTTCCCATAGCTCTTTTCTTACCTGTACTCTTTCATTAAATTTAGCAAGCATGCTTCCTATTACATCTTTTGCTTCAGTTTGGCTTATAACTTTATTTTCTATATCGTATTTGTAGTATGGATAGAAATACTGGTCAGCCCTTCCTGCTGGAAGATATTCCATACAGCTATGATATACTGCATATGTTAGCCAGAAGGACTGTAATGCTTCATGAAAGGAGGTTGATGGCTCTTCAGGAACTTTTGAGCATCTATCTGATATTTTTAGTAGCTCTAGTCTACGGGTTATGTCTTTTTCAGATTCTGCCATTTTTAGTGCTAGTTCAGAGTAGCGGTTTGCAAACTCTCTTACTGCGTTTAGGCTAATTATCATTGCCCTATATTCTGTTACTTTAGCAGCATCTGGATTAGGTTTAAATAACTCCTGTCTTAGATTTTCTATTACTTCAGATCTAAAGCCTTTAAGGCCAAGGGATAGTAGCTTATCATATCTTACTGGAGTATGTCCCCAAACAGATGATTCATTTAGGCATTTTTTAGCTGCAGCTTCTTTTTCATGCCTATTTGCATACTGGGGGAAGGTATAACCAAATCCTACTGCTGCCATATTGGGATTACCAACAATTAGCTCATCAGGTTTTATTTCTACTGGTAGGTTTTTACATACATATTCTATTGCTTTTGCTTTTCTTACTACCAGTGACTCATCCAATATACCTGGCTCATCCAGTATTGTTTTATCATGGCCCCACCACTCCTTTTTTGTAACCATCTCATAGTTAAACATTCTATCTTTTATTTTAGATAGCCTTGGTGATAACATTATAGATAACCTCCTAATTTATATATATTTATCAAGTCCAAGTTCTTTTATTTTGGCATCAGCCGGTATTCCTAATTTATCCCAACCACGCAAACTGTAATATTCGTCCAGCATTTCACCTAGATTAGGCAAAGCACCATTTTCACCCTTATCTCTTTTATGAGCTAAAAACTTGGGTGGTAATATATCATCAGCACGGGTAATTCCATATTGTAAGTTATATAATCTTTTTAAATTAAAAATCCTTTCACCTGTCTTTAAAAATGTATTTTCATCAAATTCAAACCCTGTAATGAGATTAAGACCTTCTGTCAACTGCTTTAAGGTAATACCACCAAATAATACAAATTTACAGCAGGTCAAAGAATCAAACATATTCATTAAATTCTGAAATTTTATAACATATTCAGGCTTGCCTTTAGTCTCCAGACGGTTCAGGGGTTCAGGATAACCCAAATCAGGAACACAGGCTCCTCCCTCAAAATCATGAGTAAAAGCGGATAAGTGACAGGCACCACGAGCAGATGTAGCATAACCTAAAGCCACACTATTAATACCTCTTGGGTCATGTGCCGGTGCTTCAAGCCCTTTTACATGTACTGCGAATTCATCGGCATACGAACCAATTACCTTTGCCATCGCCCTAGTACCTTCACCCAAAAGCTCGCCTATTCCTTCTCTTTTACCAATCTTATGTATTATTTCTATAATTGCATCCTCATTTCCCCAAGTAAGTTCAATACCATCAAGATCCTTCTTATTAAGTAAGCCATATTCAAAACATTCCATTGCCATTCCAATAACTGAACCTGTAGTTATTGTATCTATTCCATATCTATTGCATAGCTCATTAAACCTGGCTATTGCCTGAATGTTTCCAACAAGAAGATTTGATCCGAGCATACCTATAGTCTCATATTCAGGGCCTCCAATTAGACCCGGCGTTTTATACTTGCCATCTTCTATTTTAATTACTCTTCCACAGCCTATCATACATTGCCCGCAATAATATCTCTTCTTGAGTATTGTTTCAGCCATATATTGACCAGTTATCATTAGAGTTCCTTCAAAAGTTCTCCAGCTCCAGTTCCTGACTGGCAAATCTCCAAGCTCTTCACAGAATGCAACTCCACCTGAAGTTCCATAAGCATTAATACCCCTTGTTCCTTCAACCATTCCCTTGGAATATTGCTTGAAGAATTTTTCAAAACCCTCAGGATCAAATAATTCAAAATCCTGATTTCCGCTTACAACGATTGCTTTCAGGTTTTTTGAACCCATAACTGTTCCTGCACCTGCCCGTCCAGCAACCCTTGCATGTTCGCCTTCATTAGAAATTGTTGCATACTTTACAAGCCTTTCTCCTGCCGGACCAATACATGCAACCTCTGCATCTTTCGTGGTTCTTTCTTTAAGAATTCTATCCAGCTCAAAATCATCCAGACCCCATATATCAACAGCATCCTCTATTTTAACTTCTTTATTATTAATCCAGATATAAACAGGGCTTTCTGACTTACCAGAAATAATAATGCCATCATAACCACTCTTCTTAAGTACTCCACCCCATTTACCACCAGAATTTGATTCAGCATAGATTCCTGTAAGCGGGGATTTTGTAACAACGTCATATCTATTTGATGAGAAAAATTTTGTGCCTGTTAAAGGTCCGATTAAAAAAACTAATACATTATTTTCTCCAAGGGGATCAGTTTTAGTATCCGTGAGTTTATGGAGATATTTGGTTCCCAATCCACATCCACCAATGAAATTTTTTGCATCCTCGGG
>VGAU01000245.1 GCA_016870675.1 Actinomycetota bacterium
ATTTAAATCTTTTTATCTCCTACCTCCTCTCTGTTGATTAGAATATTTTTTTGTTATTTTTAACGATATAACGGGCCGTAATTTTTACATGCCCTAAAGTCAGCTCCCTCTAAATCTTTGGTTCCAAAAGTATTCCAAGCACTGGGTCTGAATATTTTATCTTCAGATACATTATGCATATAAACAGGAATCCTTAGCATTGAGGCTAAAGTTATTAGTTTTGCTCCTATATGACCACAACTTACTGCCCCATGATTTGCACCCCAACTGTTCATAACCGAATAAACATCCTTAAAAGCACCCTTGCCTGTAAGATGTGGTACAAACCATGTAGTTGGCCAGGTTGGGTCGGTTCGTTTATTCAATATATCATTTATATCTTTAGGTATGTCCACTATATAACCTTCAGCAATTTGAAGGGCTGGACCTAATCCTTTTATAAGGTTAATTCTTGACATGGTAACAAGCATACCACCTTTAGTTAAAAAATTGGTTGAAGATCCTCCACCGCGAAAATACTCTAAGATTGCCGGTCTAAATAATGTCGAATCTAAGCATTTTTCTACTTCTTCAGGAGTTATATCCCAGTAAGGTTTAATTGCAGGTTTACCATCAATATTCTGCTCTCCTGTCCAATCAAGACATGCTGAACCCGAGTTAATAAGATGTATAAAACCATTTTCAGAAATGCCGCTTAGTTTATGTCCGGTTACCCTTTTTACTGCTTCCGGACTCCAATATGTTCTTACATCACAAAATAATTGAGCTGTATTTGTTAAAAGATTTCCAAAAAGCATTGAACCTGCATTTAAACTGTCATTTTCGGTAGCGAATATGAAAGGTTCTCTGATTCCGTTCCAGTCAAAAGAACTGTTAAGAATAGTTTCCATAAAATCTCCATTTGGAAAATGATCGGTCCATTGTCTTTGCCCCTGAAAACCTGCTGCAATAGCGTTATGGCCTAAAGCTTCTTCACCAAAGCCTAATTTATCTAATCCTGGGTTTCCAATCATTAAATCTCTTGCAATTATGGTCATCTTTACTACAAATTCCCAGTCACTATCTTTTTGCTGCCTTGTTTTTTGCATGTTTTTTGGATTATTATCAGGACCTTCTTTGCAGTATTTTTTAACCCATTTAATTGCTTTTTGGTATTCTTCCTTATCATAAATTTCTTCTTCTATTCTTCTTATAAGCTCAGTCATATCCACATATTCAACTCTCATGCCAAGATAATCTTCAAAAAAATCAGGGTTAACCATTGAGCCTGCTATTCCCATTGAAACCCCGCCAATTGACAGATATGATTTCCCCTGCATAGTTGCTACAGCTAAACCTGCTTTTATAAATTGTAATATTTTTTCTTCTACATCTTTGGGAATTTCTGTATCATCTTTATCCTGAACATCTTTTCCGTAAATACCAAACGCAGGTAGGCCTTTTTGATTATGTGCAGCAAGAACTGCTGAAAGATATACAGCTCCCGGCCTTTCAGTGCCGTTAAACCCCCATATAGCTTTTGGCCTTATTGGGTGCATATCCATTGTCTCTGATCCATAGCACCAGGATGGAGTTACTGTTAGTGTTAGACCAACACTCTCTTTTTCAAATTTTTCATCAGCTTTTGTAGATTCAGAAATACCGCCAATGCAGGTATCAGAAATTGCACATTCAACTGGCAATCCATTTGAATGTTTTATTTTTTTTGTTATAAGATTAGCTGCAGATTTTGCCATGTTTATTGTTTGTTCTTCAATAGATTCTCTTACGCCTCTCCTCCCGTCAATGGTGGGTCTAATTCCAACTTTTGGGAGTACGCCTTTTAATCTATTTGTGGGTGTGGCTGTAATAAATTCTTGTATTTTTACAGTCTTCATTTTTATAATCTTTCTAAGAAAAATTTAATTTATCGATTACATTTGTTAACGTTTACATTATATCGCAATAAATTTCTTTGTCAATAACAAAAAATTATTTTTTTACGTTTTTTGTAGAGCTTCTTATTATTAATTCGGTATTTAATGTAATTACAATGGGTTTATTATTCAACCCAATTTGTTCACCATTAATCCTTTTAATTAACATTTCGGCTGAAGTTGAACCTAAACTATAAGCTGGCTGGCTTATAGCAGTAATAGGAGGATCTAAAATCATTGCCCATTCTGAATCATCAAAACTAACTATTCCTATATCATCAGGAATTTTTAATCCCATCTCTTTAATTATAATTATTGTACCCAATGTCATATCTAAATTTGATACAAAAATAGCTTCTGGCCTATTTTCCATTTGTAGAATTTCTTTTGTTAGTTCGATTCCGCTTCTTTTTTTAAAGTTTCCAACCTTTATAAGAGTATCATCTCTTGGTATTCCTGCTTCATTTAATGCTCTTAGATAACCATTAAGTCTTCCCCTTCCGGTGGTTCTATCAAGATAACCTGTTATTATAGCAATTTTTCTGTATCCCTGGTCTATTAAATGTTTTACAGCTTTATATGCACCGGTTTCATTGTCAACTAAGACTGCATCACATTCTACACCATCAATTAACCTATCAAGTAGAACCATTTTTGTATCTGATTCTATAAGCCAGTTTATATAATCTGAATTTTTACCTGTGGGTGTAAGAATTATTCCGTCTACCCTGTTAGATTTTAATACTTTAAGATATTTCAATTCTTTTTGTGGATCATCATCACCATTGCATAAAATCATATTATAGCCATTTTTTTGTGCTACATCCTCAACAGATTTGGCAATAATTGAATAAAACTGGGAAAGGACATTTCCAACAATTATTCCAATAGTATAAGTTTTTCTTTGTCTTAAACTTCTTGC
>VGAU01000246.1 GCA_016870675.1 Actinomycetota bacterium
TTAAAATACTATTCCATTCTTTTCAAACTATCATTAATTAATTCTTTTAAATTTTTATCTAAAAACCCTTTAACATTATTAAAATCATTTTCCCGGTTAACATTGCAGTTCATTTCCAAACTAATTATGAGTTTATCGAATATTTTAGAAGCAGATTTTATCTGCTCTTTTGTTTTTTTCTCATCAGCTTGCTTTAAATCCTTTACAGTTTCGTCTACAGCCGCATTAAAATTGTCATAAGCATCTTTAAGCATTCCGGTAAAGGTTGCTTTCTGCCAGAACCATTTCCCACTATTCTTCTTGTTGTATAAATTAAAAAGGCCAAATAAATATTCTAAATCAACCTTTTTTAATTCACATATATTCTTAATTATATACATCCTTTTAGTAATATACGGTAACCTGTTTAATTTTTTAAAATCTGTCATATTTATAACTTCCAATAAAATTTACTTCATCCCTTAAAAACTTGCTAACAATTCATTAAACCAATTATATTCAAAGTATTTCTATAATCCGTACACATATTATTTAATATATTTTAAAAAATTATACTTATTTATTTTGAATCAAAAATCTAAGTGGCCTGTCTTCCCCTTTTTTTATGCCTATTCTTTCCGTCACTATTATTTTAAGATTATTATCCCCTACCTTATAGTCAGATATATATAATCTGTTTCCACCTCTTACAATGTCAGCGCCATTATCTTTTATATCTATACCCAGTGCTATGGTTAATTTACCCGGTCCGTTTGTAAGCCTGCCCTCCAGACTGATATTTCTTCTTTTTTTCATAATATCAATTCCCCAGAGAGGTTTTAGAGCTCTTATTAACACCGCACCTGGTTTTCCTTCATTTTCGGTTACAATATTTATTAGATAATACATCCCATAACACATATAGACATAGGCAATGCCTGGCTTTCCAAACATTATCTCACTTCTGGGCGTCTTTCCACCATAAGCATGACTTGCAGGATCATTCTCGCCATAATAAGCTTCAGTTTCCAGAATTATCCCCCCAACCATTTCCGGTCCTCTAAATTTCACCAGTGCCTTACCCAGTAAATTCCTGGCTACTTCTGATGTATCTCTCCCGTAAAACTTTCTAGGCAATATATTTTTCATAAGAATTTCCATTAAATAATTACTATTGGTCTTCTAAATTTTAGAAAAATTATACCAATTTATTAACCACCAAATAATAGCAATCCTACTTCTAATAGTCAATAAATCTTCTATTTCTAACTTACATTTTTACAGAAAAATAAAAAATTATTTTGTTGAAATAGAAAAAAAAATTTTGTATATTACATAACAATATTACTAAAGAATAAAGAAGATTTATAAATTAAAAAGTGGAAAGGAACACAATGGAAGTAAAAATAGATAAGGACCTCTGCACAGGATGCGGTCTATGCGAAGAAACATGCCCGGATATTTTTAAATTAAACGAGGATGAAGATATAGCAGAAGTTATCAAGAATGATTATGAAGAGAATGATGAAGAGTGCATTGAAGAAGCAATAGAGAGTTGTCCAACCGAAGCAATATCAGCTGATTAATTTATTATAAACTAATTTACATTATAAAAAAATATTCCTATCCTGAAAGACAGGGCTATTTTTTTATTGATATCACCTTCATATATATTTTTATATTATTATTATATTAGAAGAAAGCAGTTAGCTAGACTGTTTTTACCATTAATATTTTATCCCTTACTTTTTTTATGTATTCTGCAGGATTATCTGACTCGTAAATAGCTGTACCCATTACCAATACATTCGCCCCTGCTCCGGCAACAATCGGGGCTGTATCGATATTAATCCCTCCATCCACTTGAATATCAACACATTTTTTTACATTAGAGGAATATCTTCTGTAATCTTCAATCATTACCTTTAACTTTCTAATCTTATAAACCATATCATGTATGAATTTCTGACCCCCAAATCCAGGATTGACCGTCATAATCAATACCATATCAACAAGTCCCAGGACGTTCTCTATGAAGCATAAAGGTGTTGAAGGATTTAATGCGACTGCAGCTTTCTTACCTGCCTGTTTTATATAGTTCAATGTCCGGTCTAGATGAGGGCATTCTTCAGCATGAACATTTATCAGATCTGCTCCACTTTCGATAAAACTATCAAGAAGTCTATCAGGCTTTTTAATCATAAGATGCACATCCAAAAAAAGCCCGGTATTTTTTCTCAAGCATTCTATAATGGGGGGACCAATAGTTATGTTTGGAACAAAGTTTCCATCCATAACGTCTATATGAAGCATTTCCACTCCAGCATTTTCAACTTTTTTAATCTCGCTCGCCAGATTTATAAAATTACTATTTAGAATAGAGGCACAAATTTTTATACCGCTATTTTCACTTACCACAGTTTTCCTTAATCTCGTCTTTAGTTACAATATGGATTATAATATAAAAATTAAGTCAAAAACTCAAATTAAACTTAAAAATCAATAAATCTGGCTTATAAGGTTGTAAATTTTTTTATATTTCACAAAACTATCTAAATATTTTTCTCTTATTTTCTCATCAGGGTAAAATTCTCTCTCCACCTTTATAAAACTCGAAATCGCCTGCTCAAGTGTAAATTTATCTGTTGCACTGCCCGCAAGCATCATTGTGGCAAGACAACCAGCCTCAGTTATTTGCATCTTCTTTATAGGCTTCCCCAAAATTGATGACTTAAGAGTAAGCTCTTTATCTGATTTAGCCCCGCCACCTACTGCTCTAAGTTCCGTAATTTTTACTCCTGACTTTTCAGCAAGCTCAACATTGAATGCTATCTCATAAATCAG
>VGAU01000247.1 GCA_016870675.1 Actinomycetota bacterium
ATCTTTATCTAAAAGTGCGCAGACTTCAATATTTTTTGGATTTCTTGCCTGTAAATTCTTTACCAGATAATTTAAAGTTCTCCCGGAATCAACTATATCCTCTATAATAATTACTTCTTTATTCTCTATGCTGAATTCTAAGTCTTTGGTTATTCTTACAATTCCGGAACTTGCCTTAGAATTTCCATAGCTTGAAACAGCCATAAAATCAAAAGTAACCGGTATTTTGATCTCCCTGCAAATATCAGCAATAAAAATAAAAGAACCCCTTAAAACTGAGACTAAAACAGGATTCCTATCTTTATAATCCCTTGTGATTTCCTGTCCTAATTCCCGGACTCTCCTGCGCAGCTTCTTTTCATCTATAAGTACTTTTATTTTCATATTGTCATATATTAAGACTTTTTCACCATTAATTTTTTTAAACTTATATAATCCCATTAATTACCCCAATAAAAACACAATTTTATTAAATCATATATGAATTATTTTTAAAATAACTTTAAATGCAAAACTTCTTTAGTATCTTCAGTTATTCTCACCCGGTTATCAATCCTGTGCCTCCCCACCCATATTATTTTTTCCCTGTCTATAAATACCGGCACCAGTTTTCTCAAATGTATGGGAATCTTGCTATTAATAAAAAAATCCTGTAGTTTTTTCTCTTTCTGCATACCAAGGGGATAAAACTTATCCCCCTTCTTCCAGATTCTTGCTTTTATTGGAGGTTTAATTTTTGCATAATCCAGAAAAGCCTCGCTATTTTTAACTTCATTAAATTTTATTTTATCATTACCTATTTTTAATAACTCTGAAGACAGTTCCAGATTAAAATCCTTTAGCTTAATTTTTGTTCCAACTTTTATCTCTTTCCCGCTCTTCTCTGCTTCCTTCCCTCTCTTCTCTGCTTCTACCTTTCCAATACTTTTAAGAAACTGTCTGAACTCATCTGGCAGAAGCCTGATATAATCAACATTCATAAAATAAATATAGCTGCCTATTTTAAAAACCCTTATTCTCTCTTCTGGCTGGATGACCTTGCTTTCCCCTCCCGAACTACAGATCCCTAAAATATCATCTATATTATTAAATCTTATATTTTCTAGAGTACCATTTGTCATCTCTATTGCTGCTAGTACAATTCTTCTCTGCACAGCCCTGGCTTCTTCTTTAATTTTCAATACAGGGATTTTAATCAAGGCAGCATATTTACCGGTTTCACTCTTTTCTATGGAAGCTATCTCAGCCAGTTTAGCTACCGAGTAATCTCTTAAAAATTCATCTTCATCCTTCAATATGTTTATTGATCTCAATACATTAGATTTGAAAGACTTGAGGAAATGATTACTTATAAACGGAATGAGAGTATTCCTTACCCTGTTTCTAAAATATATATTCTCAATATTGGTCCTATCCACACAATAAGATATTTTCTTATTATCTAAATAAGCAATAATATCTTTTCTGAAAATATCAATAAGTGGCCTTATGAATTTCCCGCTGATAGGTTTTATACCGGAAAGACCCCTTGCACCCGCACCCCTCACAAGGTGCATAAGAAAAGTTTCTATATTATCATCGGCATTATGACCGGTAGCAATCTTTCCTATATTGTTTTCTTTAGAAATTTCCAGTAATTTTTCCATTCTTAGTTTTCTTGCTCCTTCCTGAAAAGAAAGTTTGCTTTCCCTGCACCATTTCTGTGCATCTATTTTTTGCCTGAATAATTCAATACCCAATTCTCTACATAGTTTTTCTACAAACAAAGCATCTTTTGCAGACTCCCCATTTCTTGTCATATGGTCCAGACAGAAGCCAAAAAGAGTTAAATTTAAAACTGGCCGCATCAGGCAAAGTAGATGTGTTAAAAACGTAGAATCAGGTCCACCTGAGATAGAAATTAATATCCTATCCCCATTTTTCATCATGCTGTAGGATTCTATAGTTTTTAAAGCTTCGATTATAATTTTATCTCTGGCAAACTTGCAGCTATATATTTCTTTCATTTCAGAGCTCATACTACTGGTTAAGAATTAATTACTTGGTAGCTACATAATTTATTCTTCTAATGTCATTTGCTTTACCGATTCTTTCATCAATATCAATCACAACTGCATTAATCATGTAATCATCTTCTGCCACCGTAAATTTCTGCGGCATTATCTTTAAAAATCTTTCAATTATATTCTCTTTCTTCACTCCAATAACTGAATCCCTTGGACCTACCATACCCACATCGGTAATGTACGCAGTTCCGCCAGGGAGTATTCTCTCGTCAGCAGTTTGAACATGAGTGTGTGTACCAACTACCGCGCTTACCCTGCCATCCAGGTACCATCCCATAGCAACTTTTTCAGAAGTAACCTCACCATGAAAATCTACAACTATTATTAGAGTCTCTCCTTTTATATGTTCCAAAATTTTATCAATACACCTGAAAGGGCAGTCCAGATATTCTATGAAGACTCTTCCGCAAATATTTATTACAGCAATTTTGTTATTTCTTTTATCAGACATAATATAGTATCCTTTACCAGGAGTCCCTGGAGGATAATTTGCAGGTTTTAATAGCCGGGGCTGCTGAACAATATAATCATATATTTCTTTCTTCTTGTAAATGTGATTTCCTGATGTTACAATATCTATTCCTACTTCGAGTAATGTTTTGCAAATTTCAGGAGTAATTCCTATTCCTCCTGCTGCATTTTCCCCATTGGCAATAACTATATCTGCCTCATTTTCCTTTATAATTTTCGGCAGTTCCTTTTTTAAGATTTCTCTTCCCGGCTTTCCAAAAACATCTCCTAAAAATAATACTTTCA
>VGAU01000248.1 GCA_016870675.1 Actinomycetota bacterium
ATATTTTTACCATTCCTGCCGACTGGATAATAACCTTTCCAAATTCTCTAAGAAGGGGAGATATAATTTATTTTTACCCGGTTAAAATAGAAGATGAAAAAGAGGAAGAAAGTAATTCCTTTAATATTTCAAGCAGCATAAAAGTTACAAAAGAAAGCGACCTGGTTAAAAGTGAGGTTGCATACCTTAAAGATTCGGGTAACAGGGAAGTGGTAGATACAGTTGGTAATGAAAGGTATGACGCAAGCGCTAATATAACTAGTATTGAAATTATAACAAACTGGGAAGATTTTTCTTACCTGCAAGGTCTGGCTTATAAAAACTATAAATTTATTATTTTATATAAAGAAAATTTATGAAAAATATTTTAATTATAAGTGAAAATGGGAGCCTCAGGGCTGAACTTGAAAATACCGGTTTTTTTGGTGATGTTAAAACTTCCGTATCTTTTTCCGGTAGTAAACTAAATTTGATAGATATTTTAATTGTTGACGGCGCAACTATTTCCTATGATCAATATTTAAAAAATTTGAAAAATTTTTTAGAGCATGTTAAAAGCAACTATTATATTTCAAAAGATTCAGAAACATATTCAACCGTAAATAAAAATCTTTCTGGTTATGGAATAATAGTAATTCCCCCCCTTCTTACAGCTGCACAGATAACCCAAAAAATATGCTCTTTAGCTGTTGAGGATTTTACAGTTAAAAATAATATTGTTTGTTTTTTCGGTACCGGTCCGGGAGCTGGTACTACAATGATAAGCCAATCTTTGGCCCAGGTTCTTTCTGATCTAATAGGAAGGAGCATAATTTTTTTGGCTTTAGACGGCAGTTATGGTACCACTTATTTTGATATAGATTCTCGAAGTGGTGGACTGGCAGAAATTAAAGAAAGACTTATAAATAATATTTTATCAGCGGATGAGCTTAAAAACTCATGTTTAAAGACTGGTTCGTTATACGTCCTGGCCGGAGAGAATGATATATCAAAAGTCAGGCATTATCACCCGGAACATATTGAAAAACTTACCTGCCTTTCCTCCAGGACATTTGACATCACCATTATAAATGCAGGCAGCACTATTACCGGTATGAGTATTGGCGCTCTAAATTCATCTAAATTAAAGTACCTTATAACCACACAAAGCTATAAGCATTTTAGGAATTTTGAAAAACTGGTTAATCAGATTTTTGTAAATTTAGGAATAAGTTCAGATGATTTTTCACTTGTAGTAAATAAATATATAGAGTCCAGTGATCTTGAAGATGAAATAAGCCTATCTAAAAATTATGGTATGCAGCTTGCTTCTGTTATACCTCTTTTAGATTATACATTAAGCCTCGAAGCTGAAAATAAGGGAAAGACGCTCGTTGGTTATGACCAAATATTTAGTGACTCTATCAGGCAGCTTGCTGTTTTTCTGTGTAAGGAACTCGGAATAGAAATTAAAAATAATGAAGTGGTAAAGGGTAGCTTTTTTAAAAGGATAATGAGAAAGGGTTAATATTTATGATGAGTGTACTGAAAGAGAGTGTCAAATATAAGGAATTTTATGTTGATGAGTATTTAAATAAAATAAAAAGTGGGAACCTTAAGACAAAAAAACTTCATTCTGTAAGTGATAGTGAGCTTTTTAGGAACCTTTGCAGATCTGTCCAGTCTCACTTTGAGAAACAATTTAAAAATCAGGAAGGCCAGGAATTAAAAATACTTGAGCGCCAGACCAAAGCCATAATAGGAATCCCTGACCATGTAAATTATTTTAAGGATTTAATTTATAAATATTTAGAGGATAATAGTATGTTTGATTCGCCTTATCCCAAATGGTATAAGAGCCTGGTTGACGGCATTTTTCATGAAGTATGGGGACTTGCCGGTATAAGCCAGTGGATGGATATGCCTGAAAGTCAATCTGCAAAAATAATAGGCGAAAGAATTTATTTTCTTATTGACGGGAAAATGATCTTGCAGGAACAAAAAATCTCTTTAAAAAGATTTGACGCACTTAAAAAAGCTCTGCTTCTTCTTACTCCCGAGATCTCACAGAGCAGACCGAACATTGAAATTCTTATGCACTCCGGGGAGAGAGTTGCCATATATGACAGCCCGCTTACTAAAGACGGCCAGCATATTATGGTTTTTCGTAAATATATTATAGAAAAATATACTCTTGAAGAGCAGGCAAGAAGAAAAACTATTCCAAAAGAGTCTATAGAGATGCTTTTAAGCCTGGCTAAAGTAGGATTTAACATTCTTTTTTGCGGGGCAGTAAGAACCGCAAAAACCACTATGCTTACCATATTTCAGCTTCTTGAAAATCCAGAGCTTGAAGGAGTACTTATTGAAACTAATGCAGAAATACCCTTACATGAGCTTATGCCCAAAGCCCCTGTAATGCAGCTTGTTGCCGATGGAGAAGCTCTTGAAAATATAACAAAACAGCTAATGCGAGCTGATGGAGATTATATTATCTGCGGAGAAGCCAGGGACGGTAATATGCTAAATATGCTTGTTGAGGTAGCAAACAGGGGAACAAGACACTGTAAGAGCACCATACACCTTACAGATGTATGGGACCTCCCCTATGATATTGCAAATATGATTGTAAATGCCAAAGGGGGAAACCTTGAGCATACAATAATTAAAGTTGCAAAGAGCTTTCATTATGTTCTTGAGTTTATACAGCTTACCGATAGATCTAAAAAAAGACTAAAAGGTATCTATGAGATTAGATTTGACTATATGACACTTAGAATTTCTATACACCAGATATGCAGGTATGAATTTGAAACTGACAGCTGGACTTTCTCT
>VGAU01000249.1 GCA_016870675.1 Actinomycetota bacterium
ATGCATGCCCTCAATAACAATTCATGTATTCTGTATGAGTAGCATTTTCTGTTTTGATAAGATGGCTCTATATAATCAAAAAGCTCCTGTAAGTCCTTTAATAAAAGTTGAAATGCACGAAAATATTGACCAGGAGATATCGCATATTTTGGGTGGGTTATATATCTTGATCGTCCTCCTTCTGAGTAATGACCATCGACAAATTGGCGGCAAGTACGTCTATAAGGTCTTTTTACTGACATTTTTTCCTTAAAAGAGATAGTGAATTATTATTTGATCCCTTAACTAGATAGATACTATTCAAATTATACAAATTTAATCTTCAAATTCGAAATCGGATTTTATTCCTTTTTATGTCATTATTATTTTCTCGGGTAAAATTTCCTCACGCCTAGCGTTCTAAGGAGGTAAATTTTAATGAAGAAATCAGAAGAAAAAGTATTGGGAATGTATTCATTGCGGTTATTGATAATATTATTAAGCTTATGGATTCTTAAGCTTATCTTAGTATCCCTTCCCTTCATCAAAGAGCTGATCATACCCAAACCATATCTGCCGATCACCACCATCATCAATCTTGTTTTGGTCATAATTGCTGTTCTGCTGCTGGCTGCTTATAACATCAACCTTAGCAGGTTATGGGCTAAAGAATCCCCTAACCTTCCAGAAGCCGGAACCATCATTTCAACCCTTATTTATTTGATCATCATGGCAATAGCATACGGGGTAATTAAAGAGCTGTTCTTAGCCTTGGAGATGGGTAATGAACCGTTATTGATTCTGCAAATAGTCTTACTCGTCATTTCAGTTCTGCTAATTACAAGAGCCGCAATTGTTGTATATAAATCAATCCCGAAATGGCTGACTATGATCAAAGAATTTATGCTCGAGCAGCCTAAAGAGTAAATATTGATATGTAAATACTTTTTTGCTATTTTGAGAGCATGTCAGATGGTCCCTTTGAGAGTTTAAATACAAACCTAAAAAAGCGGGGGGTTATTCTCGCGATAATCTCTCTTCTAATTACTCTTTTTGTCATTAATCTTTACCGTTTCTCATTCATCTGCCTTGATCCGGAGCTGTGTGACCGAGTAGATAAACCCTCGTTAGTTAATTGGTAGTCAAAACATACAAGTTTTTTTCAATAATTTTGAAGTAGGTTTTTATACCATTCGATTAAAGATAATTCGGTTTACAATACACTTATTTACAAAATTCATATTCTTATGTCAAATAAATTTCGATCTAGATTATCCAAACTATTTATAAATAATGTGAGTTGTTTTTCTTTCTTGAAGAATGATGCTTTAAAAACATTTCGCCGTATAAAAGAGGAGCAAGAAAAAGATAGTCAGAATACTTACAAAAGAACTCGTTTTCCGGCAAATTTATTATTCAATTTTTTATACTTTCGCTTATTCGACATTTTCTATATTGAAAATGTTGATAATTTACTTAAAGGATTAAAGAAATTATTTCCAGATAAAAACGATTCGTTTTTTATTGAATACAATAGTGA
The DNA here is from genome assembly GCA_016870675.1 of Actinomycetota bacterium. Classification (GTDB taxonomy): domain Bacteria; phylum Actinomycetota; class Humimicrobiia; order Humimicrobiales; family Humimicrobiaceae; genus Hydromicrobium. Next base: position 1,520 of record VGAU01000249.1, read on the forward strand.
AAATTTTATTAAAAATTCTACAGGAATTAGCAGTGGAGAATGGTTGAATATTGGTTATTTGGTTGGATCTTCAAAGAACCGGTTTCTTGGGCAGAGAAATCGAGTTCTAAAAGAACTACCCTCATTTGTAGATTATATCCACATTGAGCTACATAAAGTACTACCATCTTTTTTTACATTATCCTATGATGTGCATCTAAAAGAAAGTGTAACTCAAGAACTCATTAAATTGCATAATTCAAAATTTAAATCAGAAATAACATTTAGAAAACTTATTCCATATGGGAAATTGGGTGGAGGTTATTCAACAAAATCCTCTGAAATAGTGATGAGGCAAGAAATTTTGACATGGATTTCCTCTTTACAAATTCAAGTTGAATTATACCTAAAAAAATTCCTTAAAGGTAAATTCTTCGAAGATGATCCGTCAAAATCTACAAATCTCCCATGCATAGAAATATATGTAGTAGGAAAATTTCCGGAATCAAAAATTACTATTAGAAATTGGATTATAAAATCTTCAAATTGGCTTGAATCTCTAGGATTTCATGCAATACATATTGACTCATTCACCAATAATAACCTTATTTATATCCCTAAATGGTATGAGAATAGAGACAAACATTTTAGATTCAATTCTCGTTTATTGGCCTCGAAGGAAGATTACATAAAAACTATAAATCTCGACATGTACGGTAAAGATGAAAACTTAGCTTTAAGCCATAATACCCAAGGAGATTTTCTCACACTGATTTTGCCAACAATCGTTATTCTAGAAATGATAACTCGGTTTAAGATAAAATTTGAAAAGATTCGTAGTAATATCTTTTCAACATTCAAATCAGATTCTACTCCTTTTTTTAATCTTAATAAAGATGTAAAGTTAAGCTCTTCTTTACTTCAAACTTCTGTTATTTTCGATAGAATTTCAAAGGAATTTGATATTGAACAAAAAAATATATCAGCTCAATTAGAAGGGATTTCAGATTTTTCAAAAATTGGAAATAAGGATAAGAAAAGATATACTAATTTAAATGAAGAATTGCTAGGCATGATAATGTTTAAACTAAAATATCTCAAAGGACATGTTGAGTTTGCTGATAATTGGTTGTCAAAATTCTTGGTTCTTAGAAATTTATCAGTAACGTTTTTTCTAGCTCTTATCGCAATAATCGTTGCAATTATTAGTCTATTGAAATAAATCCAATTTCACATATAAAATTCTTTTTATTTTTTTAACTTTCTAGTATATTTTTATCAGCTTGGTATATGATTATTATAT
>VGAU01000250.1 GCA_016870675.1 Actinomycetota bacterium
CTCTGGGCTCAATGGATGTTTTTATAAATGATGAAAAGTTAACAGAAATTAATTTAATTTCCAGAGAAAATATTGGAAGTTGCTACATTTATCAGGAATTATCTGATGCCGAGGAAATACAATCCAGAATCGTACTAATTTTTTTATTAGTATTTTACTTTTTAATATTTATATTTATAATAGTTAGAAATTTATTAACAAAGAAAATTGTATAATTCTAAGTGGAGGTATTTTAAATTGGGATTTAAAAAGAATAAAAAAGTTAAAATTTTAATATTTTTGTTTTTAGCTGCGGTATTGATTTTCACTGCATTCTTTGCCGGTTGCAAGAAAGAAGAAGCCACTGAAGAGGAGCCTATCGTAGTAGAACCTGAAGAAGTTGTAGAGGAAATTGAAGAGGAAGAAGATGTGGATAAAATTGCAGGAATTGAAATAACCGGAGATATAAATATCCTTAGTGGTCTTAATATCTCCGACACAGTAGGGAACAGCAGGCCCATAGCAGTAATGATTGAAAACAGTCCTGATTCAAGGCCTCAATCAGGTCTTATCTATGCTGATATGGTTTTTGAGGTTGTAGATGAGGGAGGAGTAACCAGATATGTTGCAGTATTTTCGTCTTGTGACGCAGAAATTGTTGGCCCGGTGAGAAGCGCAAGGATATATTATGCAGAAATTGCCAGAAGTTTTGATCCTATATACGCTTTCTGGGGGACTCATATAGAGGCATATAAAGTAATTGAAGATCTTGGACTAGATGTGTTAACTCCATTAGGAGACCAATCTGGAAATAGTACTATTGTGGCCAATACTTCTTCAGGATGGCGAGACCCCAGCAGAAGTAATATTACTGAGCATACTGCTTTTATGTCTACTATAAAATTAAAAGAAGAGGCAGTAGATAATGGATATTCTCTTGAAGGAGGACAATCTCCTTTAAGATTTAAAATAGATGCAGATGATTCTGATAAGGGAGATATTTCAAATATAAATATTAATTTTTCTTATGACACTTACAGGGTTAATTTTGAACACAATAGAGAAAATAATAATTATTTAAAGTTTACGGGAGGTGCTCCTCATACTGATTATGAAACCGGTAAGCAAATTGCAGTAAATAATGTTATTGTTATGATTACAAGCATCAAAGGGCCCATTGATCAATGGGGTCATATGGCTGTCAGAACAACCGGGACCAGCGATATTGGTAAAGCCTTTTTCTTTATGGATGGAAATGTGATAGAAGGAACATGGGAAAGAACATCTGCTTTTGATCCATTTAAATACAAAGATGATGATGGAAATATAGTATTATTCAACCGCGGTTATACATGGGTGGCATTAATACAGGATACCAATAGGCTTACATATTAAAGATTTATATTAATTATTTTATCTATATTTTGAGTGAACAAACTGAAAAAGAAATAATAAAAAGTAGTATTTTAGGAAAAGTATTATTTTCGAGTTCAGATATAAAAGATAGAATTTCCGAACTGGGAAAAGAAATTACACAGGACTATAAATATAAAAATCTGCTTCTGGTTAGTATTTTAAGAGGAGGAGTGATATTTCTATCCGACCTGATAAAGGAAATTGACCTTCCCTTAAGTATTGATTTCATGAGTATTTCTGCATATGGTATTAATGGTACATCTACAGGTGTGGTCAGGATCACTAAAGACCTTGATGAATCAATAGAAGGGAAGGACGTATTGATCGTAGAAGATATCATTGATACCGGGCTTACTATAAGTTATCTACTCAGGAACTTAAAATCAAGATTTCCGAATAGCCTTGAAATATGCACTCTGCTGGATAGGGATATAAGAAGAATTGCAGATATCAATATTAAATATATAGGCTTTAAAATTGGAGAGAAATATATAGTTGGCTATGGTCTGGATTATAAACAGAAATTTAGAAATCTGCAGTCAATATACGAATTAAAATTAGATACTGTAAAAAAAGATATCGAATTCTTAAAGAGCAACTCTAGCATATAACCCGAGATCCTACAACTCCCATAAACACGGAACCGCACTGCAAACTATATTTAAATTTTTAGAAATAAATAAAATATAGTTTATCGATTTATCTTATTAAGTGTTATATAATTACCGGTAAAAATATTAAATTTTTCTAAAAGTGAAAAATAAAAAAAACTCCAATTTAATAAAAATGACGTTAGAAGGTGTAAGGATAGAACTACCTTCTAATAAACCAATCCTTCTTTTAAAAGAAGAAAATGGAAACAGGTATTTACCTATCTGGATTGGACCTTTTGAGGCTTCCGCTATAGCGCTTGAAATGTCTAATATAAAAACACCAAGACCCATGACCCATGACTTGATTATTAATATTATTAATAATTTAAAAATAAGTATTGATAACATCGAGATAACAGATATCAGGGATAATACATTTTATGCAATAATAAATATTAAAAATACAGATAGAAAAGTTGTTAGAGTTGATTCAAGACCTTCTGATGCTATAGCTACTGCTGTTAGAAGTAAATGTGACATTTATGTAGCGGAACATGTTTTAGAATCAGGCGGGTTGAGGATACAAACAATTGAAGAAGAAGTAAAAAAATTTAAAAACTTCCTGGATCATGTTGAACCTGAAGATTTTAAGGATAAATAAATACTCTTTTTCCCAAACAAGTTTTTTATTAAAAAAGGTCTTTTATTAATAATTAATAAATCATCGATGTAACCTATATCCTGCCTTACATATGCTTACTGTACCTATGTTTTTCTATGTTTTTCTATTGACT
>VGAU01000251.1 GCA_016870675.1 Actinomycetota bacterium
TCCCGAAATACCTGAGCCTATGGGGCAGCACTTCATTGATGCAGCCCTGTCAAAAATGGTAGATACTTCATCACCCATCTTTTCTATAATTTCGATAACTGCCTCATCCTCTGTTAATTCTTTATATTTTTCTTCCTTATCTTTTTTCATTTTATTTATTACACCACCTCTTGCTGCCTATAAATTACAATAAATCTTTAATAATTTCTTTAATTAAGCTTACTGCTCTGGGATGTCTCATTACCAGAATATCAGTTCCTGAAAGCAGCATACTCATACATGAAATTGTTTCCCAGTTTATTCCCCTTTCTTCCTGACTGCCCCACTGGGGATAGTTCTCTTCGCTTTCCTTAACTTCTTTCACTTTCCAGACTTCGGGAGCAATATTATTTATAATTGGCATCTGGGTCATCTTATCGTCCTGTATAAGAGCAGCAATCTTTAACCTTTCCATTGCAGAATAACAGTATTCTATTCCATAACCAAGGCCTGAACTTGAGGGATCCATAGCTATCCTATCGGAAGATAAGCCTAATTGAGTAAGCAGTATATTTAACTGCTTTGCAATATTTACATCAAGCGGATTCAATGCAACAACATTATTATTGTAGCCTATAGCTGATGCAGCTGTGGTCTTATAATTATCTTCTTCTACCCAGCCCATCAAAATATTACTGTCTTTATTTTTTTCAGAAACTTTTTTCATTACCTCAGCAATTTTTTCCAGTGGACCGGTCCCGTATACTATTAAAGGCTTGTCAATGGATTCTCTTACAGTCCTGGTAATTTCCGCTGCATCTTCAGGACTCATATCTCCGGCATCCGGGTTTACCCTGGTAAGCTTAAGACATATAGCATCTGCATCATACTCGCTAATACTCTTTTTAGCCCATTTTACAGGATCATCAAAGACATCACTATAATACTTGCTAATAACTTGCGGCCAATCTGTAGGTTTACTGTCATAAACCTCAATAGCAATAATAGGCTTGTTGGGAATTTCACCTTCAAAACTATAAAAGGGCAGAGCAGTTTCTCCGCCAACTATAGTTTCTTTATTATCTTTACCCAGCCTCATCACATTGACTTTTCCGGTATAATTATTTTTTGGAACCTGAAAACTCAAGTCTTCCCCCTCTCTTTCAGTTAATACTCCTCTCCGTTATATATAATTTATCCCCAAAATAAACTACAATTTAAAATATTCTATCACTTTTAATGGAAAACTGCAGTTTATTTTAAGATCTCTATTTATGAATAAAAAAAATTCAAATAATTTATATTATACTTTTTTATTTATAACCAACAATTTTCTACACAATACAAAAAGCCATAAATGGTCTAAAATTCCAAGCTATAAAATAATAGTTTTTTATAATATTTTCTAATTTTAAACATTACAGTTTAAGCTTTTCTATTAATTCTTTTACCTGTTTTAATGCCAGGCTGTCTTCCGGGATATTAAATATTGTCTTTCCGCTGATATCCATTTCATAAATATTATCATCCATATTTATAATACCCAGCAAATCAAGCTTTTTCTCCTCTATATATTCCTTGAGTCTTTTATCTAGTTTCCCATTAACCCTGTTTACTATCAGAAATATTTTTTCCGCATTTATATTCATTTCCTCAGAAAGGTCTCTTATCCTTGATGCAGCAAGAATTCCCTTTGGTGAGGGGTCAGATATTATAAGCAGATAATTAACATTGCTGGTTGTCCCCCTGCTTAAATGTTCCATCCCTGCTTCATTATCCATAACAATATAATCATAATTATCCTGGAGGATATCTATATATTTTTTAAAGAGATTATTAGCGTAGCAATAGCAGCCAGGCCCTTCTCCTCTACCCATAACCAACAGGTCAAATCCCTTGCCCTCAACCAGTGACTGGTGTATATTCATCTCCACCAGTTGATCTTTATAAATACCTCCGGCAAGACGCGGCGCATTTTTCTTAAAATCCTCCCTGATCATACCTATGGTATTTGAAACATTAACTCCCAGGAATTCATTAAGATTTGAGTTAGGATCGGCATCCAGTGCCAGAGTCGAACCCTTTTCCCCTTCAACCAGACTCCTAATAATAAGACTACCAATGGTAGTCTTACCTGTGCCTCCTTTTCCCGCCAATGCAATCTTAACATTCATTTATATAAACTTCCTTTTAGTTAGTTCATTTTTTTAGCTTGATATCAAGTGAGTAAAGACACTCCTCTACTGTTGGGAAATCTTTCATATCAGTATAAGGCAAAAACAGGCCTGCCACATACCTATCCATAAATTTCATATTGACACTTAGCTCAATATAAGTAATATGCTCTGCAATCTTCGAACTTTGCCTGTATTTATCTTCTGAAAGCAAGCTCAGATAAGCTCCTGTAACCGAAGTGTTTCCAAGAAAAAAATATTTACCGACATCTACATCTGGAAGCATTCCAATAATTACAGTATTTCGGATATTTAGGTGTCTCCCAAGCCCTCCCGCTATATATATCTTATCCAGATCATATATGCTTAAATCAACTTCCTCCAGTAATGTTTTAATTCCTGCATAAATAGCTGCCTTTGCTCTTATTAAATTATCAATATCAACTTCACTAATATATATATCTTTTCCCGTTGCACTATTCTTACCATTAACTAAAATATACTGGCAATCATTATCTACACATTTAAGATATTTATTTCCTATGTCCTTATTAAATTTACCTTTCCTGTCAATAACTCCCTTCAGATACATTTCTCCAACCACATCAAT
>VGAU01000252.1 GCA_016870675.1 Actinomycetota bacterium
CCTTTATTTATCTGTACGATTATCATTGCTATGGATTCCAGTATATCCATGGGTTCAAAACCGCTTATAACGCAGGGTATATGATAATCATCTGCTATAAAGCTGTAAGGTTTACTGCCAATAATAGCAGAGACGTGTCCGGGGCAAAGGAAAGCATCGATTTTTACTTCTCTGTCCACAAGGAGAAGTTCTAGTGCTTCCGGTACAAGTTTATGGGTATTATATATATAGAAGTTACTAGTCTTTTCCTTATATGCTCTTTTTACAATGACTGAAGTCAGGGGAATGGTGGTTTCAAAACCGATAGCTATGAAAATTACTTTTTTATCCGGATTGTTTTTGGCAAAATCCAGGGCATCAGCAGGGGAATAGTAAATATTTATATCTTTACCTTTTGATTTTTCATTGTAAAGACTGGATTCCGTGCCTGGCACTCTGAACAAATCTCCAAAAGTAAATATGGAGACATCGTACTGTCTTGCAATCTCGATTATCCAGTCTATATCGCCGATAGGGGTAACACAAACCGGACATCCTGGTCCACTTATAAGGTTTATATTTTCAGGAATAAGCTGTCTTAATCCATATCTGGATATTGCCATGGTGTGAGTTCCACAAACTTCCATTATATTTATCTTATGGTCGGGTTTATTATTATTTAAGGATTCAACTAGTTCTTTAATATTATTATTCACCTAAATATTCCTTCCAATAACCCTGTGTTACCAGTGCATCTTCCTCATCTATAATCTGTATAGCAAATCCTGCATGTACTATAACGAAGTTTCCTACCTTGGCGCCTGGAGTGAGAGAAATATCAATTTCTTTTTTAACTCCAAAACTTTCAACTTCTGCTATATTTTTATTTATTTTAATTATCTTTGCTGGTATGGCTAAACACATAATCTAATCATCCTTTCCTGGAACGTAAAACTCCTGAGGTGGCTATATATGCCTGTCCTAAAGAAATACCGCCGTCATTTACAGGAACTTTAAAATTTGAATATACTTTGAAACTGTCATTTTTCAATATATCAAAACTCTTACTTAAAAGAAAATTATTCTGAAAAACCCCGCCGCTAAGGGCAATAATATTAATATTGTGGGTTTTTCTTATCTTCTGACTTATCTTTAATATAATTTCAGCAAGGGTATTATGAAATTTAGCGGATATTTTGTGTTTGGATATACCATTCAGTATTTCCTTTAATATCTGGTAGAAGATATAATTATCATCTATTATATATTGGTCACCTGTATTATCAATTCTTATATTATAATACTCTTTCTCATTATAATCAGCGATCATTTCCAGGTGAATTGCAGCTTCACTCTCAAAGCTGACTATATGTGTACAATCAAGTACTGAGCTTACAGCATCAAAAAATCTTCCCATACTGGTTGTAACCGGGCTGTTAAATCCGGTTTCTAATTGTTTTTCAATAGCATCTATTTCAAAGGTAGATATAATTCTCTTATAAAAAGGCAGATTGTTATATACAAATTGGCAAAATTTGTCTTTATTATTTTTATGAGTGTCCCATAGATGATACAGATAGGTCATTGCCATCCTGTACGGCTTTTTAATGGAAACCTCACCACCTGGCAGAACTTTTTCTTTTAGATGGCCAATTCTTTTAAAATTCAGGTTGCCATTGGATGTAAATATTTCACTTCCCCAGATCTTTCCGTCATCGCCATAGCCTGTACCATCCCAGGCAAAACCTATTACCCTGTCATTTATACTGTTTTCAGCCATTACACTAGCAATATGCGCTTTATGGTGCTGAACTTTAATTTTTTTACTTACATATTGCAGTTCTTGCGCAAATTTTGTGGAAGCATATGTAGGATGTTTGTCGTAAGCCACTGTGTCTATCTTTACAATATTAAAAAGTTTATTATAATTGTTGAATGTGGATCTGTAAAATTTAAGTGATTCTACATCGTCGAGATCTCCCATATGCTGGCTTACAATAGCGTAGTTTTTTGCCAGTAAGCAGAATGTATTTTTCTCATGGGCTCCTGATGCAAATATAGCCTGTTTCCCAATGTTCTTATCAAGTTTTACCGGATAGGGTGAGTATCCTCTGGCTCTTCTTATAACCATCTCTCTACCGTCAAAAACTTTTATAACTGAATCATCATATCTGGAGTAGATATCCCGGTTATGAATAAGAAAATAATCACATATATTATTTAATTTTTTTAAAGCTTCCTCATTTTCAGATGCTATTGGTTCTTCTGATATATTTCCGCTGGTCATTATCAGGGGTATATCTATATGATTGAATAAAAGATGGTGCACTGGAGTGTAGGGAAGCATTACTCCCTCATATCTATTATAGAGGGAAACATATCTGGAGATGGGATAATTTTTAAGTTTCTTTTTTAGCAGGACAATGGGAGCTCTGGATGATAAAAGGCTTTTTATTTCTTTTTCATTCAGACGGTAATATTTTTTTACCGACTTAATATCTTTAATCATTATAGCAAAAGGCTTTACCGGTCTTTTCTTTCTTTTTCTAAGTTCTCTGACTGTATCATCCGATATGGCGCTGCAGGCGATCTGAAACCCACCAAGGCTCTTTAAGGCTATAATTTTTCCATGGTTAAGTAGCTTTGCTGTGGTAATAATTGGATTTTTAGAGTCTATTTTTTTTCCTTCTCTGTCAATAAGAATTAATACAGGACCGCAATTCTTACAGGCATTGGGTTGTGCATGAAATCTTCTATCCCTGGGATTATTGTATTCATCGTAGC
>VGAU01000253.1 GCA_016870675.1 Actinomycetota bacterium
AAAACACTCAGATGTTGCAATAATAATCGGGTCAAATACAACAGAAACCCATCCGGTTATAGGTTATGAAATTATAAGATGTGTTCAGGAATATGGATTAAAGTTAATTGTTATTGACCCACGAAATATTCCAATAACAAAACATGCAACTATACACCTAAAACAAAAACCGGGAACAGACATTGCTATTATTCTTGGAATTATGAAGATAATTTATGACAAAGGTCTCTATAATAAAGAATTTATTGACAGCAGAACCGAAGATTTTGATAAATTTCCCAAATGTTTCTCTACATACACTGCAGAAAAAGTAGCAGAAATATCAGGAGTGGATAAGCAAAACCTTATTGAGGCAGCAAAAATCTACGGGTCTGCAAAAAATGCTCTGATATTTTATGCAATGGGAATTACCCAGCACACCTGCGGCACAGATAATGTTATTGCTCTTGCAGATCTGTCACTACTGACAGGTAATATCGGTAGAAAAGGTGCAGGAGTAAATCCTCTAAGGGGCCAGAACAACGTGCAAGGAGCATGTGATATGGGTGCACTACCTGATATGTTGAGCGGATATCAGGACGTTGAAAATGATAATATAAGATTGGAATTCGAGAAGAAATGGGGAAAAACTTTGCCGTCCAGGAAAGGCTTAACGGTAACTGAAATAATTGAGGGCGCAAGTTCAGGTAGCATAAAAGCTATCTATGTAATGGGTGAAAATCTAATGCTTAGCGATCCAGATATACTTCATGTAGCAAAAGCGCTGAAAAAGCTTGAACTATTTGTAGTTCAGGATATCTTTTTAAATGAGACAGGTAAATTTGCGGACGTTATTTTGCCAGGTGCATGTTTTGCCGAAAAAGAAGGGACATTTACAAATACTGATAGAAGAGTTCAGAGAGTAAGAAAAGCGGTTAACGCTCCTGGCAGCGCACTTGAAGACTGGAAAATTATCTGTATGCTGTCAAATAGGATGGGTTATCCCATGAATTATAATAATACTGCTGAAATCATGGATGAGATTGCAAGTTTAACACCGATATATGGTGGCATAACTTATGAAAGACTTGAAAGAGGAGCTCTTCAGTGGCCATGCAGGAAGTATGGTGACCCCGGTACAAGCATTCTTCATATAAAAAATTTTACACGTGGCAAGGGCAGGTTCATTCCTGTTAAATATACACCACCGGCAGAAGTTGTGAGCGAAAAGTACCCTTATATTCTAACTACCGGTAGAATATTGCACCAGTTCCACACCATGACAATGACAGGAAAAATCAAGGGTTTAAACGAAATTGCTCCTTCAAATCTTGTTCAAATCAATACAGATGATGCAAAAAACCTTGGGATTAAAAACAGGGACAGGGTAAAAGTCGAGTCAAGGAGAGGTGCTGTTACAGCATTATCACTTGTAAGTTCTAAAATCAAAAAAGGAGTGGTATTTATGCCGTTTCATTATGCAGATTCTCCCGCCAATGTTCTAACTAATCCTGCCTTGGACCCTGAAGCAAAGATTCCGGAGTTTAAGGTCTGCGCTGTAAGTTTGAAAAAGATATGAAAAAAGGAATTGCGAAAGTATGGAAAAATTGGAAGGTAGAATTTCAAAATTAGGTAAAAAAATTAAAATTGAAAAAATTAAAGCTTCTTCAGGTAAGACTGACCTAATAGACATTATCCCTTTTGAATTGCTTCTTACAATTTCCTTAAATGGCAATGCTATTTCAACAATTTCATGCTCACCCGCTAGTCTGATTGAACTTACAGTTGGTTATTTAGTTAATAACGGTTACATTGAGAACTATTCAGATATAGAACTTTTAAAGATTTGCCGTCATGATATGAATAAAATCATTAGCAGTAATGATTTGACTTCAAAAATTGAAGTAAGTGCTGCCATTGGTAAGGATAAAACCAGATATTTAGACAGTTTAAAATTCATATCTTCAGAATGCGGTAGTATTGACGATTTCATATTTAAAAAAGGTTTGAAGAAAATAAAGAGCAATCTCACAGTTGCGTCTGATGTTGTGCTTACCCTAAATAGGGAAACTCTAAATCAGCAAAGGTACAAGAAAGAATTTGGCGGATTGCATAGTGCTGCCTTATTTAACAAGGATGGTAATTTATTAAACCTGGAAGAAGATATTGGAAGACATAACTGTATTGATAAAATTGCCGGCTTTATGTTAATAAAAAGGTTGTCCCCTGAAGATAAGATTATATTTACTACAGGCAGACTGGGCATTGATGTAATTTATAAGATTTGTAGAATGCAAATTCCAATCATGGTCACAAATTCTTCTGTGACTTTTAGTGCTGCTGCCCTTGCAAAAAAAATAAATTTAACTGTTATTGGTTACGCCAGAAGTGGCAGGTTTAATATTTATTCCTGGCCAAGGAGAGTACTAAAATGAATCTGACAGGAATAGTACTGGCAGGGGGTAAGAGCAGTAGATTTAATTTCAATAAATTGAAAATCAAAGTTGATACTGTACCATTATTTGTAGACCAGATTTTTAAATTAAGTTTTTTTTGTGATGAAATAATAGTAAGCACTTCAAAGAGCAACTACCCGACTTTATTTTCCGAATTGAACAAAATCAGGACATATCAAAAAAAATATAATTTCGAAAAAATACAGGCTTCTAATCTAAAAATAGATTTCAATGATTTTGCTAAAAAAAATTCAGCCTTTCAAAATATAAGAATTATTTTAGATGAAAGTGATGTTGACAATTTAAATACAAGTAATTCCTTAA
>VGAU01000254.1 GCA_016870675.1 Actinomycetota bacterium
TTAATAACACAGGAATTATTGAAACCATCACGCCTGCCATTTGAACATTCCAGGCAGCTACAGTGGTTCCTTTTAAATTTGCAATAGATACTGTTAAAGGCATTGACTCAACTCCACTGGTAAGGGTTAAGCCATATAAAAATTCATTCCATATGTTTGTGAACTGGAATACCGCTACCACTGCAAAGCCAGGGAATGATAAAGGAAGAATAACTCTAAAGAAAGCTCCTATATTACTGCATCCGTCTATTCTTGCACTTTCTATTATCTGAGTTGGTAATGTATCAAAATAATTCTTAAATAATAATGTAGTAATTGGCATACCGTAAGCTGTGTGAACTAGCACAAGCCCCGCATATGTGTTATACAATCCTGTAGACCCCATAAATCTTACCAGCGGGATCAATATTGACTGAGGCGCTATATAAAACCCCATTACTACAAAAAGTAATATTATATTACTAAACTTAAATTGTAATTTTGAAAAAGCAAAACCTGACATAGCCCCCAGTAATGCAGAAAAAGCTGTTGCTAAAAAGGTAAATATAACCGTATTTAGCATTGGTCTTTTTATAATTCTAAACGCTTTCACATAATTACTAAAAGTAGGTTTCTCTATCAGCTGGACAGGACCCCACATTAGTTCTTCATCAGTTTTTAATGAAGTATTTATGGCCGAATATATCGGGAAAATATAAAAAGCCAGAGCCATAACAAGAACTATATATATAATTATTTTTATTATTACTTTATTTGCTTTTTCTTTCATTTATAATACTTCCTACTCATAATAACTAGCTCTCTTCCTTATAAAGAAAGGTAAAATAATAATCATAGAAATAACAAACATCACTATTCCTATAGCTGCCCCCTGACCAAATAAATTCCTGTTAAATGTAACTTCATACATTATTGTAGAAAGTACCTCTGATGATCTCCCGGGGCCTCCGCCAGTCAATAAATATACCAGGTCAAAAACTTTTAGAGAATACATAAGCAGTATTACAAGCACAGTTAATGTTGCAGGTTTTTGCATGGGGATAACGATTTTAGAATATTCCTGGAATTTATTTGCCCCATCTATTCGTGCTGCTTCTCTAATGTCATCAGGAACCCCGCTTATCCCTGCATAATATACCAGGGTAGAAAACCCTGAAAATTGCCAGATGTAAACTATAGCTATACAAAACAAAGACTGCGTGCTTGAAGTAATCCAGGGCTGAGTATAGGATTGGAGGCCAACTAATTTTAAAAGTGAATTTATTACACCAACTTGAGGCGAGAACATCCAGACCCACATTGATGCAGATGCTACAAATGAGAATGATAGAGGCAATAAAAAAATTAATCTAAAAAATTTCTTTGCAACTATTTCAAAATCAAGTAATATCGCTAACATCAATCCCAGTGGAATAGTAACTCCTACAAAGATTGCACCCAGTTTTAATGTATTCAACAGAGTCGTTTTAAATGTAACATCTTTTGTAAACAGCTTTATGTAATTTCCAAGCCCTATATAATTCCCGGAAAAACTTACATCTTTCCAATCCATTTGAGAGGTCTGGAAGCTCCATCCTATAAATCCATAAACAAACAAAGCAACCAGTAACAGGGCGGGCGTAAGAAAAAACAATAATTCTAGTTTTCTTTTAATCTGTCTGCCTTCTAATCTTTCCGAGAAGGTAGATTTATATTGAATATAAATCTACCTTCTCTCTTTTGCACTTACCACTATTCAGAGAATACTTCATCATAAGCACTATCAAATCTAGCTAACGTATCACTGTTAACTTCCGGATTAAGCATGAACTCACTGAAAGCTGCCGCGAATGATGACAGCCATGCTTCCGGTGCGCCACCAAACTGTGATTGGATTTTCGTAACATCTGAATCCCTGAACTTTTCCATTATCTCCATTGAAATCTCATCATAGATTCCTTCAATAGGTGCATCCAGTCTTGCGGGAATTGCACCTTTAATCGGACAAAATGCTGTTTCGGCTTCAGCTGTAGTAAGGAACTCCAGCCATTTAGTGGCAACTATATCATCTACACCGTCAGGAAGAACGAAACAGTCTAAGTGAGTTACAAATGCATTTTCTGCTCCAGGAAAGCTCTGATAGCCATAATCTACATTTGCTCCTAAGCCAGCTGCAGCGAAAAGACCTTTTGTCCAGTCTCCCATTACAAAGAATGCTGCTTCACCTGTAGAAAGTAGCTGACCAGCCTGATCCCAGGTAAGGGCAGCATGATCTGAATTAATATACCCTTCATCCATTAATTTAGCCATAACCTCAAGACCATCTTTTAAAACTTCACTTTCTGATGGCTTCAATTCACCATTGTAAAGTTTCGCTAAGGCTTCCGGACCACCTGGTAAGCCAGATACTATTGCTTCGAAAAGTGTCCCCCACCAGAAATCCTGTCCTGACCCAGCACCAACAGCAAGTGGTGTGTATCCTGCATCTTTTATACTCTCGCATGCTGCATAGAAATCATCTAGTGATTCTATAGGCATCTGAACACCTGCATCTTCAACAACACTTATATTATACCAGAGATTGTTATTCTGCATAACGTTTATAGGAACACCATACATATCTCCATCTATAGTACCCCAATCCAGAATAGCCTGTGGGACATTAAAATCTACCAGTATATCATTTACTGGCTGAAGAACACTCATAAATGATCTTAT
>VGAU01000255.1 GCA_016870675.1 Actinomycetota bacterium
GTAGGGTAATCAACTGTAATATCAAAGGTTTTTTCACTCTTGCCTTCTTCAATACCAAATGGTTCATCTCCTGCTTTATAGGCTACATCAAAGTTAAAAATAAATGTCTCCCCCTCTTTAGCCTGTATTTTGGGAAGTTTAGTTTCAAAGATCAGTTCTTCCGGTTCAGGTTCTGCAATTTCCTCTTCAGTAGCTTCATCTTCCTGGGCAAATAACATG
This sequence comes from Actinomycetota bacterium, assembly GCA_016870675.1. Taxonomy (GTDB): domain Bacteria; phylum Actinomycetota; class Humimicrobiia; order Humimicrobiales; family Humimicrobiaceae; genus Hydromicrobium. The sequence continues at coordinate 220 of VGAU01000255.1, forward strand.
CCAGGTATAATTAGAACAATTGATAGGGTAAGAGTTAGAATGATAAAAAATACCGGCAATTTTCTTTTTATGGTTTCCACTTTATATCTCTCCTTTTCTAAATTAGATTAAAGTTATATTGGATTTTAATAAATTGACTGTACTTACAGTTAACTTGAAACTAAATGAAAATTCTAATCACTTTAGTGATGGTTGTCAAGGAAAAGTGTGAAAAGAGTGTTAGGAGAAGAATGAGAGATCTGTGTTATCTGCTGTTGTGGGCATTTTCACTCTTAACTCTATTGCTTGAATTTTGAAAAATAAGCATCAATTTCTGGTCTTAATTCAATACCTGCTCTTTCAAAACAATTCAATAATTCATCATAGGCACCATCACCTCCAAGAAAATCCCACAATTCTTTTGCAACTTTTAGTTCTCTATCTAAATCCAACATGCCTTTTAATGTCCATCTTTCATAGGGTTTTGGTTCATAGGGATTGTATGGTATAGCAATATATGAGTTTATCTTTGCATTTGGCTTTTTTACTAAAAAAATTGCTACCCATTCTAACAATGTTCTTTTAAAATCCTTAAAATTGCTAATGTTGGGCTTTACCGTTTTTAAATCAAATAAATGGATAGTGCCATCAGTATTTTTAGCAAATAAATCTACTTTTACTGATTTTATTTTATTTATTGTTCCCTTATCACAAACTTTTCTTATTCTTTCAATCTCATCTGCCTTATTCGGATTTTTACCTATTGTAAGGTCATTCATGATATGTTGAATTTCCGATTGAGCTTGTTCACTGATAGTATTACCAACCACATACTGTTTCTGTGCAAATTGAAATTTTAGACTTGCTAACGTTTCAGCTACAGGCTCAAAAATAGATGTGCCAAAAGTGGTATTTAAGGAATGGATAAAAGAAAATAGTGCCATTCTATCTCGGCCGAGTAGTCTATAGTGAAAAGGCATTTGATTTGTTTCTGGCTCGTATTTCTGAAACTTTTTCCGTAGACTATCTTTGATGGTATTCTCGATTAGTTTTATCTGTTCTTTTTTAAGCGACATTCTATCTACCTTTCCTTTAAATGAAATATTATTTCGGCGTAGGCATTTGATCTATCTTTTTCAACTCTATTTAATACAGGGCGCTTAAATTGATTAACAATTTTCATATCAGCTAGCTTAGAAATATAGGGATAAAGATTAAATTTGTCATTGGCTACTAAAAAAATGTCATAATCTTTTTGAAGGTATTTTTTACAATTCTTTAGAGATTCCGCTATATCTTTAACATAGGAGTCTCTTGCTTCTTTCCCTTGACCTTTTGAAAGAGGACCAATTTCTAATCCATCTTTCCGAGCAAACCCAAATATTTCGTATGCATAAGCATGTTGATCGTGATAATCAATAAGTCCTACATAAGGTGGACTGGAAAAAATTCCTTTAATCTTTTGCCGTAACAATAATTCTGCAAAATCTGAGTTTCTTTTTTTTATTTCTTCATAAATATCTATTGTTCTACTATCTCCTGTTAAACAGATTTGAAATGTTTCAGTTCGTAATCTATCGAATTCTCTAAGACGGTTCAACGTATCTAAGGTATATCTTTGCCACCAACCATTGATAGAAAAGATAGGCTTACATATTTTACCGTGTTTTTTACAATAATAGGTAGTTGTAACAGGCTTTTTCAAAGTTGCTAAATCAGCATGAGTGGTTGCTCTGCAAGAACGAACAGTTCTACTAAGAATTATGGCTAGAATTTTCTTAATATTCTTATTATCAATTCGTTTTAATTCGCTAAAAACAAAATCAATTTCTTCTCTTACCGGAAATAAAAACCATTTATTTAAGAAAGTATTATTTTCATCTTGCTTAATTTGAATTTTATATTTTTCAACTAAATCATGATATACGCTTAAAAAATCTTGTTCTTTATCTTTTGCATATTTTTTCTCATTAATTTCGCCTTCCCTTACCTTTTTCTTATATTCTGGTGAAGGGAAATATTTATAATTAAATTTTGCAAGTTCTGAGAGAAGATGTTCTTCAAACCCAATATTAGTTCTTGTCTTTTGAAAACTTTCCAGATTCGATGTTATTTGATAAATTACATTCTTAAGCTTTTGGATATTATGCTTTTCAACCTTGGTATTGCTAATCATTGCATTAAATGCAGAAATATCTATACCAATAGCATGCATCCCTAATTCATTTGCTTGAACTAATGTTGTTCCACTACCGCAAAATGGATCAAGTACTATATCACCTTTATTGAAATATATTTCTTGCTTGAATTCGTCGGTATGAGAATCAAGAAAATACTCTACTAATTGAGGGATAAATTTTCCTTTGTAAGGATGCAACCTATGAACGTGTTTTGTCCTATCTGATTCTTTGTACTCTACAAAAGACAAATGCCAATTTAGGTCTTTACCTAATTTCTTTTTCCACAGTTTTTCCCGGTTATAAGACTCGTAAT
>VGAU01000256.1 GCA_016870675.1 Actinomycetota bacterium
CTAAATTTTCCAATAAACACACATTATTTATATCATAACTGGATTTTTTTCTCAACATTGGTGGTTTTGCTAGAACAGTAAAACCTAAAAAAGTTGGAGATATGGGAATTGATGGTTTTACCTTTATGCATAGAGACCCCATACAAGTAAAATTAGTTACTTTTTAACTTTGATTCTAGTTCGAGAACAGCGATTTTTAATATTATTAAAATTTACTATATAATGTTCCTAATCATAATTCTTCCAGCATGTATAATTATAAAAAGGATTGATATCAGCAAGAGAAGACAGGTTAACGCAGATTCACTTATTAGATCTTTTAAATTACAAGATGAATATAAAAGCAGATAATTATGATGAATACAAAAGCAGATAATTATATCAATTATATCAACGTTATATGAATGAATATGAAAGATGATAAGTTAAAAAAAGAACTTTTAAAATTAGAAGAGCTTTCATCCTGTTACTTATATATCAGTACCAGTGATTCGGTACTGGAGGATAGGATTGAGAGTGTAAAAAAGTTCCTTAAGGGAAAGATTAATTTTGATACAGACTTTAAAATTTTTAGTGGAGCGGAAGAAATTGATGAAGAGGAATTCAATAATTATATAAGCACCCCTTCCTTATTTTCCCCGAAAAAAATAGCAGTAATAAAATATATTGAAAAAGTTTCCGCAAGTCTGCAAAAAAAAGTAATAAATTTAATATCATCAAATAGTAACGGCGGTACAAATATAATTTTTATTATTACCGCTTCAAAGCAGAAATTTAATCCTAAACTACTGGATGCAGTCAGGGAAGCTGGAAAAGTTATACAGTTAAAACCACCTTTAAGCAGCAGCTTAAAGAAATGGCTGGAAGAAAAATCTGAATCTGATGGAATAAAATTCACTGAGAAGGCAGCATCACTCCTGATAGAAAATGTAAACCTGGATTTAAATTTACTAAAGAAAGAGTATGAAAAGCTCTATGATTATATAAGTTCGGAAGAAAAAAAAGTAATTGATGAAGATACAGTGAGATTTTTGGTTAGCCGTATTTATTCATTAAAAATTTTTGATTTAGTGGATTATCTTGGTAAAAGAGATAAAGATAACAGCCTTAAAGCGTTAAGATCTATACTGGAGGAAGGCCAGAACTTAATCGGACTGGTCACATTGATTCACAGGATGTTTAAATGTTTTTTATATATTAAATCAGGAAATAGCAAATCATCGGTAACGGACTATATTGAAAATAATATGAAGGTTCCTCCTTATTTTGTTGGTAAGCTGGTAAGCAAATATATTAAGTTAAGCAATAATTACACAGAAGCTGAGGTACTTAAGGTCTTTGAAATCTTAAATAAATATGATATCAGTTTTAGAATCAATACCATTGAAGGTAAACATCTGGTTAAAAAGTTAATTTCAGAAATTATAGATATGGATGTCTGAATAATAACTCTGGTCCTTTTTTAGTTGGGATTATTTAAGATTTTTTAATTGAATTAACCAGCTTTGCTGCTTTAGATTTTTTATTGGCTGAAAAATTCTTGTGAACTGCGCTTTTCTTTACCGCCTTATCCAGGTGCTTGGAAAGTATATTGAAACTTTTTTCAGCCTCTTCTATATTTTTGCTCTTTACAGCTTCAGCAAGCTTTTTTTGATCGGTTTTTATCCTGGTTTTAAGCAACCTGTTTTTAATTCTTCTTTTAATATTCTGTCTGTCTCTTTTTTCCTGCGACTTTATATTTGGCATCTATTTATTTCCTCTCCAATAACTATCAATTTTAAACAAAGATTTATTTTAGCATTTTTTTAGATAAATAAAAATATTTATTGCTCGTGTAATATAAATGATATAATACTTTTTTTAATAACATCTGTAATATAATATAGCTATGGATGAAGATTATTTACTGTCAAGAAAAAGAATTTTTAATGCCACATTCCTTGTAGTCCTGGCTATTCTGCTGTCAAAGATTTCCGGGCTTGTAAGAGACCAGATAATGGCCGGTTGCTTTGGCATGACCTTTGATACGGATGCTTTTATCTGGGCAGATTATATTCCGAATCTTTTCAGGGTGCTTTTTGCTGAAAGTCTGATAATTGCAGCGTTTATCCCAATTTATTCGGCATATTTAAAAAGGAATCAAAAAGATGATTTGAAAATATTTGTTAATTCAGTTGTGAACATTATGGCTCTGGTGTTTTTTATCATCTCCGCTATTATATTCATTCTGTCTCCTGAAATAGGAGCATTACTTTCAAAAATTGCAAACAATCAGTTAGATGTGTATAAATTTGTGGTTATGAACAGAATCATGATATTCTCTCTTGTTCTGATGTCCCTGTCCGGCCTGACTACCGGTATATTAAACTCACATAATATTTTTACTGTTCCTTCTCTTGCTCCTTTTGTACTGAATGTAATTACCATAATTTTTGTTGCTCTGCTTTTTCGACAGCTTGGAATATACAGTATGGCCATAGGAATAATGGCAGGCTCACTTATGCATCTTGTAATACAGCTGCCCCAGATTAAAGTCGCACACATAAAGTACAGATTTGCCATAAATTTTAAGCATAAGGGGGTCAGAGAAATCTTTTCGCTTATGTTTCCCATTCTCTTGAGTTTAGGTGCGGTTCAGCTTAATAATAGTGTGGACTATTTTTTTGCATTAAATCTGGGAGGGGGAAATA
>VGAU01000257.1 GCA_016870675.1 Actinomycetota bacterium
TAATAAAGCATTTATAGGATGCGGCCTCATACCAGTGACATTAAATAATTTTCTATTGCCAAAAATTTCCTCACACAATTCCACGTTTTTTTTTGAACGATAATCTATTCCTAGTATGGCATTGTGCATAGCGTTAAAATTTTTATCTATAGGAATAACAGCATCGCCTTGGACTGATAAACCAAGTGCTCCTATATCATTTTTATTTATATTTTTTATAGCTCCCTTAATTACTGAGCAGGTTATCCTCCAAATTAGTTCTGCATCTTGTTCTGCTTTCCCCGAATCATCACTTTCAATTCCATATTCTTTAAAATTACTACCGATAATATTTCCATGAGGGTCAAATACAACTGCTTTGCACCTTGTAGTTCCAATATCAATTCCTAATAGAAACATTAAAATCCTTTTCAAATATATTATATTTTATTTAATATGCACTTATATAATATTATAACTTAATAGAATAGCATTGTTTTTAAATTAATTAATTTTAAGAACAAAGATTGTCTTGTATTTTTCTTAAATGGAATAAAGTAGTGTCATCTTGTATTTTTACCATATCATTCGTTATTATAGTATCTTTTTTTACATCTACTTTCAACTTTGATCCTTTTGTAAGTCCCATCGGTAAAAAGTTTTCTTTTTTAGCGATATCCATACGTTCTATGCTTACCCTATAACAATATTCTCCTACACCATCAAGTATTTCACCAGCTTTCATATTCTTTTTTGTGATTACTATACACTCTGAAGTAAGTTTTCCCATAGGATGCCCAGATGACTCTCCATATATAGCTATTTGAGCTATTGTTAATGGTACTTCAATACTACATAAATGATAAGGACGGTAGAGCAAATAATAAGGCCCATACCCCATATTTCTTTGAATCAAGGCTTCTCTTATTTTTTGATTGTCGGTTGTAAAAACTAAAAATACGCCAGGATGTACACCAATTGCAAAATCTACAACTCCAATATTATTTAGAATGCCACCATCTTTTTTTGGACAGAATATTTTTGTTATTTCATCAATTTTTGAATTTGCACCATGCATACCTCTTATGTCTGGCACAAATCCGGTAGCATTAGAAACCGCAGCCATTTCAATAGCAGTTTTGGACCCATCTACGAATTCACAGAGTCTTACTGCATTCATATTCCTCTTTCTGGAACTTTCTTCAAGTATTTCGGGCGTTGCATAAATATTCAGTGGATTGTTTTTGCCCTTCCCAACAGCTATTACAGTAAATCCTAGAGCGTTTGCGAATCTATATAATTCTATAATTGCTGATGGCTCATCACCAGCTGCAAGTGAGTAAATTACTCCTGCATTTTCAGCAAATTTTCGTAAAATTGGACCAACAGTAACATCACATTCTACTGACATCATTATTATATGTTTTTTATTATTTATGGCATCTAAAGCAATAAGAGCACCCATTTCGATAGAACCAGTTGCCTCTATGACCACTTCTATTTGAGGTAATGAAGTTGCAAGCTTATAATTTGTAGAAGCTATTTTTTTCCCTGAACCGATTGCTTTTTCTGCTTCTTTAAGATTGTTAGTCTTTACAATTTCAACATCCTTTTTTAAATATTTATAACCAGCTAAAGCTTTTTCTAATGAAATATCTACAACAGATACAATTCTAATTCCTTTAACTTTTTCAAGCTGAGTAATTATCTCACTCCCCATTTGTCCTGCTCCAATTAAGCCCACTTTGATTGGATTGCCTCTTTTTTCAAGTTCATCTAGCTTGCTATCTATCTCATACATTACAATAATTCTCCTTTTGTGTTAAAGTTTAAAAAATAATAATTTTTCTAAATAAAAAAATATTTGCTTTTAATTTTTTTAAAGCCATGGATCAACTAGAACTTTTAAAGCTTTACCTGATTCAGCAATTTTAAATCCATTTTCAATCCCCTCAAGGGGGACAATTTCATTTATGTATTTTTTTGTAGTTATTTTACCATTTTTAATTGTCAATAGAGCTTGTTCGTGTATATAACCCGGATATGAAAATGCACCGATTAAAGTAAGTTCATTATAATGGATAAGATTACTATTTACGGTCGTCATAGGTTTCTTTTTAGGTAATCCTCCGAAAATAATTACTTTCCCCCTTTTTCTAACTGATTCAATTGCCTGGTTATGTGTTTCTGCAACAGGATTTGCACATATTGCAATATCAGCTCCGAGACCATCAGTAATTTTTAATACTTCAGAAGTAACATCTTTTGAAGCTACATCAATAAGATAATCAGGCTTAAACAGGGCTGCATATTTTAAACGATTTAAACCTGCCATAATAATTGTGGTTGCTCCTCTTGCTCTTGCAATTTCAAGATGAAGGCAACCAATTGGACCGTTGCCAATGATTAATACTGCATTTCCTAGACCGATTTTTGCGTTCTCTTGTGAAGCTATAACTGAAGAAGCTGGTTCTGAAATAGTTGCAGAATAAAAAGAAACTCCTTCAGGTATTTTATTTATTATTCCATTTTCTAATATTTCTGAAGATAGATAGATATATTGTGCAAATCCACCCGGCCAGTGTGTTCCTATCATTCTATGATTGAGGCATAGATTTACTAATCCTCTTTTACAATAATAACAGTTTCCGCAACTTACATCAGGTGCTATGGCAACTTTATCATTAACTTTGAACTTTTTA
>VGAU01000258.1 GCA_016870675.1 Actinomycetota bacterium
CTTTTTAACAGATTTAAGGATGTAAGAACTGAAGTGTGGTTTTTTAATAAATATCACTGGGGCCCTTTGAGTAAGATGATTCCAGATAAATTTGCAAAATTTTTGGGTAAAAGATGGGGTTGGCATAGAGTTGTATATGGTTTGAAACCATAATTTGATATTTTATTTTTAATGCAATACTGTTCTTTATTTTTAATCTGCTTTTAATGATTTCTGTTATAATATTTACTTAGTAAATGTAGTAAAAACAATGGTAAACAAGTTTTATTAAGAATATTTATATTGAATATTTTAGAAGTGATGAATTTACAGGGTAAAAGCAAACATCTGTTAAATTATTTTAATTATCTTATTTTCCTTTTTTTAATTTCATGCATTATTCTTTTCAGCAGGGACTTTGTTCATATTAATTTAAAAATATTTGGTTTTCCTGTATATATTGTAGAAATTTTTATAATAATTATTTGTATTTTGGCTTTATTGAATTTCGGCATATATAAAGATAAAAAAATTTTCACAGACTATAAATTAAAAATAGAACATATTCTTCTAATTTCCATACTGCTTGTTTCATTTGTGACGGGCTTAATAAAGTATGGAAATACTTATGTTTTCAGGCATTCAGCAATACTGTGTTATTCAATATTTTCTTTTTTAGTGCCAGCAATTTTTATTAATATTAAGCAATTTGAAATATTCAATATAGTTTCTATATTTATTATATTTTTTAATTCAATTATTTATATAACTGTAAGAGATTCTATTTTTGGAGGTTTTGCATATTATTATCAGGGATTATTCCTGTTTATTATTATTAATTCTTTAATATTATTTAAAAATAAGTTAATTAATTCAATTCTAATTTTAATATCTACAATAATTATTTATGAAATAATTGATATGAAAGTAAGGGCTGCCTGGGTTGCTTTTTTAGTGACAATTTTATTCAATTTAACCTTATTAATAATTTTTAGAAAAAAATTGGCTATACAAAAAAGTCTCTATTGGAAAACCTCTATAATAGTAATTTTAATGATTTTATTATTTGTGGGCTTGAGTTTTTTTAATTTAAAAGCTTTTAACAATGCTACTGCATTACCTGAAACCAAAACTGTCCAAATAAAAACAGATTTAAAAACTAAAATTACCGGTTATATTGATGAATTTAAATCAATATATAATCAAAGTGATGAAGCTTCTTCTTCTGCCAACAACGCAAAGTGGAGGATTATTCTCTGGAAAGACATAATTAAAAAAAGCATGGAGAAACCAATATTGGGTTACGGATTTGGGATGCTTTACAATAATGAAACACTTAAAGACATGGGCTGGGCATATGGGGATGATGTGGGATTTTTAGACCCGCATAATTCTTATCTTTCAATTCTGTATAGAACAGGCATAGTAGGGCTCTTGATATTTCTATTATTTATTATAAGTTTTTTTGTTAAGATGATAAAATTTTTACGTAGTTGCCAAGATTCGGCTATAAGCACATATATGATTAGTATTTTATCAGCTGTTATCTTTATTCTGGTAATTTCTTTCTTTATGGTAGTTTTAGAAGGTCCTTTTTTGGGGATTTTTTTATGGGTATTTATTGGTCTTGCGTTAAGTCTTACAAATATTTACGATATAAAAATTAAAAGCATTGAAAATTGATACATATTTTTTTAATCCTGGTATTTTTGTTATAATTTTCAATTTATTAGTCATTTATTTGAGTTCATTATAGATTTTAAAGAATTGGAGCTTTGGTGAAACAAATAGTTCAAAATTATAAATCAGGAGAAATTGCATTAGCAGACATCCCTATCCCCATGATGGCAGGAAGCGGTGCAATGGTAAGAAACTATTATTCCCTTATAAGCGCAGGCACTGAAAGGACAAAAATTGAAACCGGAAAGATGAGCTTACTTGAAAAAGCGAAGTCAAGGCCTGATCTGGTTAAAAAAGTCATTGATAATATAAAAACCGAAGGGCTTTTAAATACCGTCAAAAATGTTTTAAAGAAACTTGAAGATTTCTCTCCTTTGGGATACAGCACTGCAGGCGAAGTTATAGAAGTAAGTTCAGATATTTCAGGTATTAAAAAAGGGGATTTGGTCGCTTGCGGGGGTGCAGGATTTGCAAATCATGCTGAATATGTTTTCATACCTAAAAATCTGCTTGTTAAAATTCCCGATAATGTTGACGCAATTGATGCTTCATTTACAACCGTAGGAGCTATTGCAATGCAGGGCGTCAGGCTTGCAAACTGTCAGTTCGGCTCGAAAGTAATGGTAATCGGGCTGGGGCTTATTGGGCAGCTCACCTCACAGATTTTAAACGCATCAGGAGTTGAAGTTTTCGGAACTGATATTGAAGATATTAAAGTTAAGAAAGGTTATGAAAACGGTCTTAAATACGGTGCAAACATTAATTCAGATGATCTTGACAGCTTAGTAAATGATTTTACAGCAGGAGATTTATTTGACATAGTGATTATTACAGCATCAACTTCCAGTAATAAACCTATAGAGTTAGCAGGCAAATACTGCAGGGAAAAGGGGAAAGTAGTAGTGGTAGGTGCCGTAAAAATGGATATTCCCAGGACAGATTACTATGTTAAAGAAATAGATATAGTAATTTCCCGTTCTTATGGTCCGGGCAGATATGACAGAAATTATGAAGAAAAGGC
>VGAU01000259.1 GCA_016870675.1 Actinomycetota bacterium
TCATTGCAGAAAAAAGAAAGATTTCCGTTGGTGATAAGCTTGCAGGGAGACATGGTAATAAAGGAGTCATATCAGTAATTCTTCCTGAAGAAGATATGCCTTATACTGAAGATGGTGAACCAATAGATATAATATTTAATCCTCTGGGAGTTCCTTCAAGAATGAATGTAGGCCAGTTACTGGAAGCTCATCTTGGCTGGGCAGCTTATAAAGGATGGAATAATAAAAAGGAGAATATTAGTAGAGACGGTCCTGTCTATGTTTCAACACCTATTTTCGAGGGAGTAAAAGAAGAGGATATAGTAGAACTGCTAAAGATGGCCAATCTCCCTGGGAGCGGAAAAACTGCTTTGTATGATGGCCGGAGCGGAGAGAAACTATCTGATAATATTACTGTAGGTCATGTATATGTAATGAAATTGCTTCATCTGGTAGATGACAAGATTCATGCAAGGTCTACTGGTCCATATTCTTTAGTTACTCAGCAACCACTGGGCGGTAAGGCACAATTTGGTGGTCAGAGATTTGGAGAAATGGAAGTGTGGGCATTGGAGGCTTATGGTGCTGCCTATGCGTTGCAGGAAATGCTTACTATAAAGTCAGATGATGTAACAGGACGTGTAAAGACCTATGAAGCAATCGTAAAAGGTGAAAATATAGAGAAGCCAGGAATTCCAGAATCATTTAAGGTGCTTATAAAAGAAATGCAGAGCCTGGCACTTGATGTGGAGGTATTATCAGAAGAAGGGAAGGAAGTAAAAGTATCGAGAGCTGAAGATGAGATTATGAAAACTGTGGAGGATTTAGGAATTGATCTTAAGGAAGAGAAAGATCTGGAAGACTGGAAAGTGAAGGAAACTAAAGAAAAGGATGGAAAAATAAAGAGAAAGAAATCAGAAGACGATAAAGAAGAAAGTAACACCGAAGCGTCCAAAAAGAAAAAGGTAAGAAGTAAAAAATAAAATAAAATGATTAGTATTACTTAAGACTAATCTAATTAATTTGGAGGGATTTAGTAAATGGTTGTAAGTATAGATGTAAATAATTTTGATGCTTTAAAAATTGGGCTTGTTTCACCAGAAAAAATTAAATCATGGTCTAATGGTGAGGTTAAAAAGCCTGAAACTATAAATTATAGGACATTAAAGCCGGAAAAAGATGGGCTGTTCTGTGAGAGAATTTTTGGCCCCACCAAAGACTGGGAATGTTACTGCGGGAAATATAAAAGGGTGAGATTCAAGGGAATAATTTGTGAGAGATGTGGGGTTGAAGTAACCAGATCTAATGTAAGAAGGGAAAGAATGGGGCATATTGAGTTTGCATCTCCGGTTTCACATATATGGTTTTTCAAAGGAGTTCCCAGCAGGATGGGATATGTTCTGGATATCAGCCCCAAGGATTTAGAAAAAGTTCTTTATTTTGATTCCTATATTATAACCAGTATCAACAGAGAGAAAATAACTGCTGAAGAAGAGGAAATTAAAAAGTTGTACCAGAGGACTCTGGACAGGGCAAAGGAATTGCACAAGCTAAGACTGGAAGAATTAAAATTAAATAAAGAAGATTTTATAAGTGAAAATAATGAAATTGGTGATAAAAAAAGTTTAATTGAAGTTCGGGAAGCAAATAAGGAAGTAGATGAAGATTTTAAAGAAGGTGAAAATTATATAGATGATAAGATTGTTGAAGAGGAAAAAATTCCTGAATTGGATTTAGAGGTAAAGAAAGCGAAAATCATCAAAGAGACAGAGATGCTCCTGGAAGAAGAGGAGGAAATATATCAGGAAGAAATTGATCTGATAAAAAGAGCTGATACTTTTTTCTTTAATTTAGAGGAAAAGATGCTGGTTTCTGACGAAGCTCTGTTTAAGAAAATGAAAGAAATTTATGGACAGTATTTTAAAGGTGGAATGGGGGCAGAAGCTATAAAAGAACTACTGAAAAATATTGATTGCAAAAAAGAAGTCGAGGACCTTAAGGAAACTGTGAAGAAGTCCAAAGGCCAGAAAAAAATGAGGAGTATAAAGAGGCTAAAAATATTATCTTCATTTATAGATTCGGACAATAAGCCTGAATATATGATTCTGGATATACTTCCCGTAATTCCCCCGGACTTGAGGCCAATGGTTCAGTTAGATGGTGGAAGATTTGCCACATCTGATTTGAATGACCTGTACAGAAGAGTTATCAATAGAAATAACAGGCTTAAGAAACTACTAGAACTGGATGCCCCTGAAATAATTATTAACAATGAAAAGAGGATGCTTCAGGAAGCCGTTGATGCACTTTTTGATAATGGAAGAAGAGGCCGGGCTGTAGTTGGTGCTGGAAACAGGCCACTTAAGTCTTTAAGTGATATGCTTAAAGGCAAACAGGGTAGATTCAGACAGAACCTTTTAGGTAAAAGAGTGGATTATTCAGGAAGATCGGTTATTGTAGTTAATCCTAATCTTAAACTGGAACAATGTGGGCTTCCAAAGAAAATAGCTTTGGAACTATTCAAGCCCTTTGTTATGAAGAAATTAGTTGATGAGGGATTTTCACAGAATATAAAGAGTGCCAAGACTATGGTAGAGAAAGAAAGTAATGAAGTCTGGGATATATTAGAAGAGGTAATTAAAAATCACCCTATCCTGCTTAACCGTGCACCGACACTTCACCGGCTTGGTA
>VGAU01000260.1 GCA_016870675.1 Actinomycetota bacterium
ATATCTGAATCACACCATGCAATAATATCTCCTTTAAGAATAAATAAGCTCTTCCATAATCCTTCTCCTTTGCCTTTATATGTACTGTATTTGGGAAGTATATCTTTATGCTGATAAATCTTAAAACCAAAGGAGTCTGCAATTTCTGCAGTACTATCACTTGATTGTGAATCCATTACTATTACCTCATCAAGAAGTTCTGTATTGTATAAATCATTTTTTACAGTATTAAGAATAAATCCTATAGTCTGGGATTCATTTAAAGTTGGAAAGCAAAGGCTTATAGTCAAATTCTTTTGCTTTTTGAATTTTACAAGCTGATTTATATTAAATTGATTATAATGGAATGTATTATTTTTATACCATTTTTCAATTTTAATTTAAAATTCCTCCTTTCACCATTTGTTCTGGTTGATTTTTCTTTTTCTCTTGTTTTATCTGTTTTATCTGGAGGATTTCCCCGAGGGCTTTGATGAGGAAATCAGGGCAGTAGTATTTTTTTACAATTTTAAAATTTTTCTCGGCTATTTTTTCCCAGTATTTGCTGTTACTCAAAATAAAAGCAGCTTTTTTTAAGCATTTTTCATCCACTGCTTTATTTATCAAGATAAAATCAAAACCTTTATTAAGCATATCTTTTAAAACTCGATAGTTATTTACAAACAATGGTTTTTTGAATGCGGCTGCTTCCAGGACCGGGTTTCCAAAGCCTTCTAAATCACTTGGAAATGTAACCAGATTACAAGCATAGTAAAGATCATATATATTAAATAATTTAAAAACTTTCTTAACTTTTATATTACTGTCTTTAGTATTTATATTTTTAAAGTCATTGCAAAGTATCAGGTTAATGCTGGTTTTTTTTGCATGGTCAATTATCTCTTTAAAATATTTAAATTCATGTTTTTCAGGAAGCCCGCTTATTAACAGGTAAATTTTTTTTGCCAGAATTGAAGATAGCTTGTTTACAAAATCAAAGCTTCTTTCAATGTTTTTTCTTCTTATTATTCTTGTAGGCTGAAGAAATAAATAGTCATTTTCTTCTAAACCCAAAAAATTTCTTAAATCTTTTTTTATTTTTAAATCATGATAACTTGGATTATTTAATAACTTAAAATCAAAAATATTTGGTATATAAGTTGCCTGAATTTTTTTTCTTAAAAATAGTGATTTTTGAGCGATGCTGTTTATAACGACATGGTTTAAGTTATCTAAATCAGGAGGGAAATACTTTATTAAAATATCTTCAATACGGCTTTTTAAAAATTCTTTTCTTTCCCAGTAAAAGTCGTGATGGCGTGCGATGGTTTTAATTCTATTTTCAAAAATTATTTCAGCCAGCGCTATGCCAAGTGGTATGTTTAGTGGAAGTGATAGGGCATTTTCTATACTGATATATCTGATATCCAATTTTTTTATTTCACTGTTAATTTTTGTTTTAATTAAGTCTTTTGTTTTTACTAAAAGTTCTCTTAATTTAAATTCATATTGTAAATTTGGTTCTTTAATATAGATATCTTTAATACGGGTAAAAGCCTGTTCTTTTATTCTTACAATGTCAGGATGGTTAAAATCCAGCTCATTTATTAGTACATATTTATCATAACAATTCCTGGTAAAATTTCCCGCAATAAAGACAGGTACTAAGCCAAGCATTCTTAAAGCATCTGCCCATTTCTTTGCTTCTATTGAAACTCCATCAATTCCACCAAGCCTTGTAGATATTATGGCAATTTTATCCATAATAATTCCTTATTTTACTAATTTAAAAATTTTTAAAAGCAAAAATAATAAATAAAGATAATTCTTAGTGTTTGACCTTTTTATAAAAATTTAATATAAAAAAAACTGTTGTTTGCATTTTTAAAAACCTGTATAAGAATAAGATAAAGGCGGCAAATATCGTTTGGTATTTGTTTTTTAAGTTTTTATAATTATAAATTTAAACTTTTTTATAAAAAAATCAAGAATTGCTTTCCAATTTGAACTTCTAAAGATTTTATATAATCAGTTCAGAAATTGTTTCTGGTGGAAAACTGTGTATAAAAAGATAAGAAAGCTCTTACCTGATGTGATGCATATCCAGCATGGATATGGATTATATTAATATATTAATGATAGGGGAATTGGTAATAGAAATACCCTGGAGTTTTAAAGGGTGTGCAGACTAATAATATTTTTAATATTTTTATAAAGCTTATATGTTTTTTTGGCTACAATTTCCCATAGCAGATTCTTATTAACATACTCTCTTATGGAATTAGAAATGCTTTTTCTTAATTTATCATTTCTTAAAAATTTAACTATATTTTCAAAGAATTCCTCGTTATTTCTGCATATAAAGCCAAAGTTAAATTTCTTTATTTTCTCTGTAAAAACCGTTAAATCAGATGTAATTAGCGGTATCCCATAAGCAAGGAAATGTGCCATGACACCACTTTGAGCTGTTATTTTATAGGGCAGTGGGGCAGCATCTGCACAGCACACTATTTCGTCATACCTCTCCTGTGAAAATTTACCCTTTATAAACATGATGCTGTCTCTGGCTTCAGATTCATTGATTAGTTTAACAAGCATATCCATGTAATCTGAAAATTCTCCCAGTCTTGAATCACCGGCTACTAATAATACACTGTCAGGAATTTTTTTACTTATCTGTGGAAAAAT
>VGAU01000261.1 GCA_016870675.1 Actinomycetota bacterium
TATTATCTTTATATATATCAATTCCATCAACTATTATTTCACCTTCCACATAATATATGTTTTACTTGCTTTATAATTATAAAAACAATAATCAATCGGAATGATAGCAGAAACGTGAGAAAAAATTAACTACGGGATAAAAATTTTAAAAAATCTTTATTATTTTATCTATCAAATAAATTCCTGGCTGCTAGTATTCTAATTTAGCCTTATATTTTTTCAACTTTTCTGCCAGATCATCATATTTTAAGGCAAGTATTTGAATGGCCAGAAGTGCTGCGTTTTTTGCACCACCTATAGACATGCAGGCAACAGGAACTCCTGAAGGCATTTGCACTATGGAGAGGAGAGAATCCAGCCCACCTAAATCGGAAGCTTTAATAGGCACACCTATCACTGGAACAGTTGTATAAGAAGCAATTACACCTGGGAGATGTGCCGCTTCTCCTGCCCCGGCAATTATTACTTCTATTCCTTTATCTTTTACGCTTTTAGCAAATTCTCTTGTTTTATTTGGCATTCTATGCGCTGAAAGCACATTTATCTCATAATCCACTCCAAATTCCTTTAAAACATCTGACGCTTTTTTCATCACAGTCTCGTCAGACACACTGCCCATTACTATAGCAACTTTTTTACCTCCGGTGACCATCAGTCACTCCTTTCCGCCTTTAATGCAATATCTTTTCTGTACTGAATTCCTCTGAACTTTATTTTATCCATAGCTGAATATACTTTCTCTCTTACTTCCTTAAAACTGCCGGCCCTAGAAACAACTCCCAGAACTCTCCCCCCGTTAGTTATTACACTGCCATTTTCTTTTTTTGTACCAGCATGAAAAATAATTATATCATCACTGTCTTTAAAATAATCCAGTCCCTTTATTATATCTCCGCTGGAAGAACTTCCCGGATATCCCTCAGATGCAGCTATGACACAAACACACTTGTCTTCATCCCAATCTAGTTTTTCTCTCGTGAGATTCCCTTCCGCACATTCTAAAAGCAATGGCGCCAGATCATCTTTCAATCTTGGAAGCACCACTTGAGTTTCAGGGTCTCCAAACCTGCAGTTATATTCAAGCAGGTAGGGTTTCTCTTCAATAACCAGTATCCCGGCATAAAGAATCCCTTTGTATTTTATATTTTCCCTTACCATTGCAGTGCCGGTGGGAAAAATAATCTCATTTAAAATCTGTCTGTAAGTTTGATTTTCGACCATAGGTACCGGGCTATAGCTTCCCATACCGCCAGTATTTTTTCCTCTGTCATTATCAAAGATTCTTTTATAATCCTGCGCAGGATCCATTGGAATGATTTTCTTGCCATCGCAAAGGCATAAGACAGATACTTCATATCCACTTAAGAAATCTTCAATTATTATCCTGTCTCCTGAGCTGCCAAACCTATTCCTTATGAAGCAATCCTTTATTGCTTCTATCGCCTGGTTTTTATCGTCAGCTATAACTACACCTTTTCCTGCTGCAAGACCATCAGCTTTGATAACTACCGGGAAACTACTCCTTTTCTCAATGTAATCTCTTGCTTCCTCATAATTCTCTTTTTTAAAAATAATTCCATCAGGGGTAGGAATACCATATTTCTGGAGTAATTCTTTAGCAAAAACCTTGCTTCCTTCCATTGCAGCAGCCTGCCTATTAGGACCGAAAATCTTATAGCCCTTCAAATCAAAATAATCAACTATTCCATCCACCAGCGGCGCTTCCGGACCAACCACAGTTAAATCTATTCCTTTATCCTCTACCAGCTTTATTAGGCTATCAAAATTGTTTTTTGAGATGTTTATATCAACACATTCTGCGATTTCAGCTATTCCTGCATTCCCTGGAGCTGCATATATTTTTTCTACCAGAGGGCTTTTTGAAATTTTCCACACCATGCAATGTTCTCTGCCCCCGCTGCCTATCACCAGTATATTCAACCTGCTCCTTTTGTTTTATTTAGTGACATCCTCACGGCAATAAATTACCGAGCATCCTGTCGGGGATTTGGTTCCTGCTTCACAGAGTCAACTTGCAGTGCAGAGGTTGTTCTCTCCACAGGCTTTAATTCGGGTGTGTCCCACCCTATTAGAAAAAGGGTACAACAAATAATGGGCAAAGTCAAAAACAAAAAAATAGCTCTCATCTCGGATTTGAAAAACCGAGGGTTCCCGCTTTTGTTATCTAAACTATAAGTGTTGATCTTCTACTTTGATTGAATAACCTGCTCTTAAGATTATTATCCCTTATGATAATCTTGCTTCTTTCAGCACCTACACTGACCATTGAAATAGGAACCTTGATAATTTTTTCAATGTTTTTTATATAATTCTGAGCCTGTTTGGGAAGATCTTCGAAATCCTTTACCCTGCTTATGTCCTCATCCCAGCCTTCATATTCTTCATATACAGGCTGACATTTATGTAAAATAGTCTGATGGCATGGCATATCTCTATAAACCTTGCCTTCATATTTATAGCCTGTACAAATTTTAATTTCTTTTAGGCCGCTAAGCACGTCCAGCTTGGTTATAGCAACACTATCAATAGTGTTTACCATAATAGAATATTTCAGTATAACCGCATCCAGCCATCCACATCTCCTTGGCCTTCCGGTTGTAGTTCCAT
>VGAU01000262.1 GCA_016870675.1 Actinomycetota bacterium
TATCTTGCATAGCTCAATTGATAGCTTTGTTCTTCCCCATGAAGGATTTTTTTCAATCAGCTCTTTTATTAGCTCTAATTCTTGCTGTGTTATTTGAGGTTTTAATAACATCTTTTTATCACCTTGATAATAGGCTATCATAGATGATAAAAAGAGTCCAGTCCTTTTTTAAAATTTATTATGCTGAATAGTTACAGATAATCTAAAATTATTTTTGTTTATGAGCAGTAGTTCCTTTATGTAAATGAAAAAGATTTCAGAATTTAAAACCCTGAAATCTTTTACTAAAAATAACTACTACATTAAAAGACAATCTAATTACTTAAAATAATCTTTATTGCTTGATACCAAAAACCTTTAATTTCAAATATAAGTTTTAATGATTAAATCAAATAAATAATTATTTTAAAATAAAAATAGATTTTTTTAATAATATAGCCCTGATGAAAACAAGGGCTATATTACAGACAATTATTTCTTAAAAACATTATGGTTTTCCTATAGCAAATTCCTGTAGTATTTTTCCTGCTTCATGGAATTTTTTAACTGTATACATGCCACTAGTTAAGTCTACTTCTACAACAGGATTACCATATGGAAAATCTTCTAGATAAACTAAATTTCCTTGGGTATCGTATATGCTTACCCAATTATTGTTGGCATATTCCCACCAGAATATGAATTCAAAGTTGCCTTCTTCATTTACATAGATTTGCCAGCATGTAAGTGGGTTGGTTCTAACTGTTTCAATTTCAACTGGTATTGTTTCTGTAATACCTAAAACTGTAATAGCAGGTTTCCCAACCACAGTAAATACAGTACCGGTTAAATCTGAAAGAGATGGTATTGTTGAGCCGGTTATTGTAACTGTAACATTACCAGCAGCATCAATGGCATAGTTTGAACATTCTATCCAGGATGAACCATTCCACCACATAGGTACGCCTGCTCCTCCAAGAATAGTAAATTGTATTTGTTCAACACCTTCCGAATTATCTAAATGGAGATCAACATATGTAGTTGCACCTTCGATTGAAAATCCTCCTGCAGAAGCAGCAGCACTTGAAATTCCTTCAATGGTAACTGTTTGCCCTCCACTGCCTGTTACTGTAGCATAAGCACCTGCTACTGATGAAGCATCTACTGTAACCGTACCTGCTCCTACAGTTTGTTGTACATAATTTGGAGCAATTGGAGCAGTTGGTGTAGTAGGTAGTGGAGTAACTTCCTCTTCAGGCTCCTCAGCTTCGGTTACAGTTACTGTGGCAGTAGCTATATATTGTGGCCCTTCTTTTGTAGTTACAGTACCACCATTTTCTAATAGACCCAAGTCGGTCCCTTCTGGTATTACATATGGAACTTCAACTATGGCTGAAGCACTAGGCCCCAAGGTTCCTAGGTCTAAATTTACTATACCCAGCATATCATCATTTAATGTAACATTAGCAAGCTCTACATTTCCTGTATTTTCTATAGTAAAGGTATAAGTTACTGTATCACCCATACTAGGATCCTGTCCGAAAATAGATATTAATTGAATATTAGCCTAAAAACATATAAAAATAATTACCTAAATATGCTATAATAATTAAAAGTTACATTAACATAACTGTTATAAGGAAAGATGATATGCCAGTACCATTTAAGGAAGACCCAGAAGAATTTAAAGGCAGAAAACTTTTTGCCCAGAACGTTTTTGATCTACTCCCCAAAGATGATGACTGTTTCATATACGAGGATATATTCTCCCAGTTAGATACAAGAGCCCTGGAGGAAAAATACAGCATGCTGGGCCGGCACGCCTACCACCCAAAGCTAAATGTTGCAATACTTATCTATGCCTACAGCCAGGGGGTATACAGTTCCAGAAAAATAGAGGAAAGATGCAGAAAGGATCTTTCTTTTATGTACATATCGCATCTTAACTGTCCTAACTTTCGGGTGCTCTCAGACTTCAGGAAGAATAACCTTTCCTTCTTTGTAGATTGCTTCAAAATAAGCATAGCCATGGCAAAAGAGCTGGGCATGGTGTCTTTGGGCCATGTTGCTACAGACGGCTCAAAGTTTTTAGCTGATACCTCAAAGCACAAAGCTGCAAGCTACACCCGCCTTGATGCAAACGAGAAAAAACTTGAAGCCGAGATAAGAGAGCTAATAAAAAAGGCAGATGATATAGATGCTGCTGAAGACAAAATCTACCATAACGGAAATGGATATTTTATCCCTGATGACTTAAAGATTAAAGAAAAAAGACTTGAGAAGATAAAAAAAATAAAAAAGGAACTGGAAAAAAGGCAGCAGAAAGAAAATCCCGGTAAAGAAATAGATACCAAAAAGCAGATAAGCTATGCCGATACCGATGCCAGAATAATGAAGAAGGGAGGCGATTTTGCCTACTGCTACAATGCCCAAGTTTCAGTTGACTCTAAAGACCAGATAATAGTGGGTCAGCATCTTACCCAAAACGTAAATGATAAAAAGGAACTGGGTAGAGCAATAGATGAGATTGAGAAAAATACTGGAAAGACCCCGGAAAAGTTAAGTGCCGACAGCGGATACCTCTCACAGGATAATATATCCACCTTAAAAGAAAATAATATAGAT
>VGAU01000263.1 GCA_016870675.1 Actinomycetota bacterium
AGAAAAGATTAAAAATAAAAAAATTATTGTGATTGATAAATTAAGTTTTAAAAACCCGGAAACGAAAAAAGCAGCAGAAATACTAAAGAAACTTAATTTAGATAGGGGTAAAGTACTTATGGTTTTTGATAATTTGAATACTGGTGAAGTAAAATCTTTCAGGAATATTGGCAATGTAATGGTGGAAAGCGCAAAGGGGCTAAATGCTTATATTATCCTTGCAGCAGATTATATGGTTTTTACCAAAAGCTCACTGAATGATTTTATTGAGAGGTTAGGCAATGGAAGATCCTAGAGATATAATTCTTTCTCCGGTTGTATCGGAAAAAAGTTATGCTGCGGTTCAGAATAAAAGATATTCTTTTTTTGTCGATATTAGGGCAAAAAAAAGTGAGATAAAGAAGGCAATTGAAGAGATATTTAAGGTTAAGGTTTTGAAAATAAGCACCATTAATATTAAATCTAAGCCAAAGAGATTAGGAAGATCGGTAGGTACGAGCGCCCGTAAAAAAAGAGCTGTAGTTACTCTGGGTAAAAAAGATAAAATTGATTTTTTTGAATCAGTCTGATTTAGTTTGGAGGTATAAAAGTTGGCTGTTAAAAAATATAAGCCCACGACTCCTGGGAGAAGGTTGGCAACAGTTTCAGATTTCTCGGTTTTAACCAAAAAAAGACCGGAGAAATCGCTCACCAGATCTTTAAAAAGAGATGCCGGTAGAAATGCTAATGGCAGGATTACCAGGAGACATAGCGGTGGTGGACATAAAAGATTATATAGAATTATAGATTTTAAAAGATTAAAAGACGGTATTCCGGCTAAGGTAGAAGCAATTGAATACGATCCTAACAGAAGTGCCAGGATTGCTCTTATCATTTATAAGGATGGGGAAAGGAGCTATATAATTGCTCCCCTTAAGTTAAAAGTGGGAGATATTGTAATGTCAGGAGAAAAGGCTGATATTAAAGTGGGTAACGCTCTTCCCTTAAAAAATATACCGGTTGGAACGATAATTCACAATATAGAGCTTAAGGAAGGAAAAGGGGCAGAATTAGCTAGATCAGCAGGTGGATATGCTCAGCTTCTGGCAAAAGAAGGAAAATATGCCAATATAAAGCTTCCTTCAAGCGAAGTTAGATTAGTAGGGTTGAATTGCAGAGCCTGTATTGGTCAGATTGGAAATACAACCCATGAAATAATTCGGCTGGGTAAGGCAGGAAGGAAAAGATGGCTGGGAATAAGACCATCGGTTAGAGGAACAGCAATGAATCCTATTGACCATCCTCATGGTGGAGGAGAAGGAAAGAACAAAAGTGCCGGAAGAAATCCTTGTACTCCCTGGGGGAAACCCACGCTGGGCTATAGGACAAGAAAGAAAAAAAGTGAAACTGATAAATATATAATCAGGAGAAGGAACAAGTAGTAAGTTTAATCTTTACATTTGGAGGATGACTGGAATGTCAAGGTCTTTAAAAAAAGGTCCTTTTGTTGAAGAAAAGTTATTAAAAAGAATAAATAAGCTAAATGAATCAGGAGAGAAAAAAATCATAAAGACGTGGTCTAGAAGTTCAACTATATTCCCGGAAATGGTTGGGCACACTATAGCTGTTCATGATGGAAGAAGACATGTACCTGTATTCATATCGGAGTCTATGGTCGGTCATAAGTTAGGGGAATTTGCGCCGTCAAGATCTATAAGGCCGCATGTTTATAAAGGAAAGAGTGAAAGGGTGGCTACTGTTAAGAAGTAAGTAAAGCGCAGTAGTCTAAAGAGTGAGGCATGAGTTTTGGAAACCAAAGCTGTTGAAAAGTACATAAGAATATCATCAAGAAAAATAAGATATGTTGTTGATTTGATAAAATCAAAGTCAATAGAGGATGCTATAGATATATTGTCTTTAACACCCAAGGCAGCAGCAGCTGTGGTAAAGAAAGCTATACAAAGTGCCGTAGCTAACGCTACTGAAAATCACAAAATGAAAGAAGAAGATTTGTTTATTTCTAGAATATTGGTAAATGAAGGGCCAACTTTAAAGAGGTTCAGGCCAAGAGCCAGGGGCAGGGCTACTAAAATTAGAAAGAGAACTTCGCATCTATCGGTTTACGTATCTAATGGTAAAGAGAAGGAGGCTTAGGAGATGGGTCAGAAGGTTAGTCCTATTGGACTTAGGATTGGAATTAATAAAGGGTGGCAATCCAGGTGGTTTGCTGAAAAAGACTATGCCAGGCTTCTCAGCGAAGATATCATTATAAGGAATATAATTGAGGATCAGCTAGGAAATGCCGGGGTTTCAAAAATCGAGATTGAAAGAACGGAAGAAGAAGTGAAAGTAGATATGTATACTTCCAAGCCGGGTATAGTTATAGGTAGAAGAGGGGCGAATATTAATGACATCAGGAATTTAATAGAGAAAAAAACTGGGAGTATTATACAGTTGAATATAATAGAAATTAAGAAGCCTGAACTGATTGCAAAATTAGTAGCTGAGGGTATTGCCTCACAACTAGTTGGAAGAGTTAGTTTTAGAAAAGCTATGAAAAAAGCTATTTCATTATGTATGAAAGCAGGAGCAAAAGGTATAAGAGTCCAATGTGCGGGAAGAT
>VGAU01000264.1 GCA_016870675.1 Actinomycetota bacterium
AAAAAATAAATTCAGGGAACTTTCAAAAATTTTAGAAAATTACAGTTTTAGATCTGTTGGAGTAGAAGGAAAGAATATAAATTTTGCAGGTTTCCGTAAACTGGAAAAGTTATTATCCGGACAGGGTAAAAGACTTGTAAGTATTGATGGAGTAGTTGAAAATTTAAGAACAGTTAAGGACGAAGTTGAGATCTCTAAAATAAAAAATGCCTGCAAGATTACAGATAAAGTCTTCGGCAGCATAATAAATTCAGGCGCTGCTGCAATAAACAAATTATCAGAAATTGAACTTGCCTGCAAGTTAGAAGAGCTGCTGGTTAAAAGTAATTCGGATGGGAGGTCATTTGATACGATTGTTGCGTATGGGAAAAACTCTTCTATGCCGCATTATTCTCCACAAAAGATAAAAGTAAAGGATGGCTTAATACTTATGGATTTCGGATGTAGGTTTGAAAATTACTGCTCGGATATGACCAGGACAATTTTTATAAAGAATCAAAAAATTTGTAATGAATTTAAAAAAATTTATGATATAGTTTTAAAGGCGCAACTGCTGGCAATTGAAAATTGCAGGGAAGGTGTAACCTGCAGCCAGCTGGACAGGATAGCTAGAAAATTTATAACTTCAAAAGGTTATGGCAATAATTTCGGGCATAGACTGGGGCATGGTGTGGGTATTGAAGTCCATGAAGAACCAGCGGTAACTATGGAAAACAGGGAAGTTTTAAAGGAAAATATGATTATAACTATTGAGCCCGGTATATATATAGAAAATTTTGGCGGCATAAGAATAGAGGATATGGTAATAGTAGGAAAGAATGACTGTGAAGTCCTTTATAATTCAAAGAAGAGTTTTTTTATATTAGATTGATGATTGTATACATTCTAAAAGAAGAGGAAATTGCCAGTGATAAGCACCAGTGATTTTAGAAACGGGTTAACCATAATTTATGATAACGAGCTGTATAAGATATTATATTTTCAGCACGTAAAGCCGGGTAAAGGCGGCGCTTTTGTCAGGACAAAATTAAAGGATTTAAATACCGGAGCTATTATTGATAAGACTTTCAGGGCTGGCGAGAAAATGGAGCAGGCAATACTGGAAACAAAAAGAATGAATTATCTATACAAAGACCAGTATTATAACTTCATGGATACTAAAACATATGAACAAATCCAGCTAGGCGAGGATATACTTGAGGACCGGAAAGATTATTTACTGGAAAATATGGAACTGGCGGTTATATTTTACAAAGGCAGGCCCATATCAGTTGAACTTCCCATTTCTATTGAAGCCAGAGTTATTAGAACTGAACCTGGAATCAAGGGCGATACAGTAAGTTCAAGCTTTAAACCTGCGGAGATAGAAACCGGGGCGAAAGTAATGGTTCCTTTATTTATAAATATAGGAGACACTATAAAGATTGATACAAGAACCGGCGAGTATATAACCCGGGTTAGCACTTAGATAATATAAATTGTATATAAGATTATGCCTAAAGTAGCGAGAAGAAAAAGTAGAGAGAATGCAATAATATTATTGTATCAAAGAGATTTATTAGATAAAAAGATAGATGAGATTATAGAAAACAATTTACTGGCGGGTAGGAAATATGATCAGTTCACTTTAAAACTTACAAATGGCGTGGACAGATACAGGAAAAGAATTGATGAGATGATTATGGATGTTGTTAAGAACTGGACTCTGGAAAGAATAGCAATCATTGATAGAAATATCTTACGGGTAGCTATTTATGAAATGTTATATGAAGATGATATACCTCTAAAGGTTTCCGTAGACGAGGCCATTGAAATTGCAAAAAGTTTAGGGCAGCAAGAAGATACCCCAAAATTTGTAAACGGTATTTTAGGTAAAATTTTAAATAATATAGGCAGTTAATGCTACTTTTTATAATATAAATTTGAAAATATGTCTAATACAAGAATATATGATTTAAAGGCAAAAAAGCTTTATCCTGAATTTTTAATAAAAGAGGTAAACAATAGTTTAGGGTATTATGTTAAGAAGTATAAAGAAAGCCCTGATATTCTAAAAGAAGCAATTGAATATAGCATAGAAAACAGCGGAAAAAGATTCAGACCAATATTGTGTCTTCTTACTGCAAAGAGTCTGGGAAAAGATTATCGTGTGGTACTTCCTACGGCATGCGCAATCGAATTTATCCACACTTACTCGTTAATACATGATGATCTGCCTTCTATAGATAATGACGACCTCCGGAGAGGCAAACCTACCTGCCATAAAAAATTTGGAGAAGATATAGCAATACTGTCTGGTGATGCTTTGTTTGCCGAGGCTTTTAATATAATAATAAAATATCAGATAGCGGATGACAGGACAAAAATTAAAATTTTAGAAGAGATTGCCAGTGCTTCGGGCGCTTCAGGGATGGCTGCAGGTCAGATAGTGGATGTTTATTTTACTGGTAAGAAGATCAGCAAAAAAAAATTAGAATATATACATCGGAATAAAACAGGAAAAATGATAACTGCTTCCGTTAGATGTGCGGCTATTTTATGCGGGGTCAGCAGTGATTATCTTAAAAAATTTACAGAATATTCTGAAA
>VGAU01000265.1 GCA_016870675.1 Actinomycetota bacterium
AGGAAGGTCCATTGTCAGAATCACCTATTTATAAAGCAATCATGAGAGAAGGAGCTCTTATTTGACAGATAATAAATTAACAGATAAGGAAAAACAGATACAGCTAGCTAGATATCGTTTAAAACAGGGTGAAGAGTCAATCAACGAGGCTATATGTCTTCTTTCTGGGAAGAGGAGCCCTCGTTCAATCATTGATCGTGCTTATTATGCGATGTTTTATTCAGTTCTGGCATTAATATTATTTGAACCATATACATCATCTAAACATAGTGGCGTTTTATCTTACTTTAATAAAAAATTTATCAAAGAAGACATCTTACCGAAATATATTGGCAGTTCAATAAATAAGGCATTTGAGTTGAGGCAGGAAGGAGATTATCGAGAATACGCTGAACTTAGCTATGAAGAGGTTGAACCGTTTATAGAAAAGGCGAAGATTTTTCTTCAAAAGATTAAGGATTATTTGGAGAAAAACTGCTTTAATTGAGGTGTCCAAAAAAAACAAGATATATCTTTAACGTCTTCTACACCAGACTTTTTAAGTGTTTGAAAAATTATGTAAAGCGTTAGATTATACTATAGCAGATATAATTGATTTTTGACAAGTGATGGACACTATATGGACAACAATTAAAATTAAAAACTCATTCGAAAGTTTGGAAACCCTTGTTATAGTGGTAAAAATTGGTAGCGGGGATAGGATTTGAACCTATGACCTTCGGGTTATGAGCCCGACGAGCTACCAGGCTGCTCCACCCCGCGTTGTTTTAGAAAATTTGCAGTTAACTTTCTTACCGCAGAAACCTATTATAATGATTTTTCATTTTTTTTCAAACGTCCTTTTTGCACATCCTTTTTACGTGTCTTTTTTACATGTCTCTGTTGCATGAGCCCCAATAAGCCAATAGGACAGTATTGCTCATCATACTCCTCATATTAATTTTTATATAAAAAAACCTTGTAGGATCAGAAAAGATGAAAGTATAAATATTGGGTGAACTACCCCTATCTTACGAAAGGGGCTTCCTGCGAGTATCTCACCATATCTATGATAAGACCTGTTTGTCGCAGATTACCAACAAACTGTTGATAGGAAGTCCACATTCCATTCTGTGATAGAAATTTGCTCATAATATTTACTGCGCTGTTTTTGTCTCTGTCGAGCAAATTCCCGCAATCGCAAATCATAATTCTTTTATATAATGGCATATTATGTAGTTTGCCACAAACACAGCATTTTTTAGATGTCCCCCGCTCATTGATTTCTATTACTCTTTTACCTATAAGTTGTGCCTTATAGGTTAGAAACCTTACTAAGCGAGATATATTTCTGTATTCTGCAATGATTTATTAAGACCTTTGGCATATTTATTTTTCTGTGATAGTTTCTTGGTTTCTAATTTCCCTATTGTTATTGTATTTGCTTTTGTGTTATCCACTATCTTTCTTGATAATTTATGCTGAAAATCTTTTAGTTGATTGGCAGATTTTCTTTTCATTAGTTTTAGATTTTTATTTAGTAAATTCCACCTGTTGCTCTTCTTTCTGCAATGGTCTCTCCTGCTTTGTATAGCTTGTATTTTACTATCCCAATATTTATCTGGTCTTTTATTTGCACACTCCATAAATCTGCCTTTAGAATTTACTGCTGTGTGCTTAGTTACTCCTAAATCAAAAGCTTGATATAATTTATTATCTTTGTATTCTACTTCTGGCTTCTGGTAAGTTACTGACAGATAATAATCTTTACCTTCTTTTTTATAAATAGCAATCTGGTATATCTTTTTAAAAATAAACTTATCTGGAATTTTGAATAACAACTTTGTTTTGCTTGGGTGCTTATGTGATAGTTCTATAAATCCTTTTTCATGCCTGAAGCCACTCTGGTTGTAAACCATAGTTGTAAAATATTTCTTTCCCTTAAATTTGGGAAGCTTAGCATTCTTATCCTTCTTGTACAGTTGAAAAAAGGATTTATAATCTGCGTCTAGCGTTCTTAATGTATACTGTAGAACTTTACTATAAACCCAACTGTATTCTGGATATTTTGTCTTTAGTTTTGGTAAATCATTTTGTTGTTTTATATAATTTATGCCTTTCAATTTATTTTTGAATGCTTCCTTTCTTTCTTTCAGAGCAAAGTTGTAGATAAGCCTGCATTTCTCTGATAATGTATTTAGCACTACTTCCTGTGCTGCTGTTGGTTTAATTCTTATTTGTTGAGTTAGTTGCATTTTGACTTTCTATATTTTTTTTAATTGGTCAAGTGTTACTTGTCCCATTTATCTTTGTTCTTAGTAAATCAATAATCTTTTCATCAGTTGAAAACTTTTCTTCTATATTTTATACATTGCACAAAATGATATTGCAATGCATAAACTCAAGTGACTGCCTTTGTATAATTTATATATCATATTTACTTATTTATATAAATGACTATATAAGCCTTTCGGTAGAATGTCAAGTGAACTTTAATCCCCCAGCTATCGCAAGGGAACTTCCCGGCTTTTAAGTTAAAAAAATTATTTACAGGGTAGCAATTAGAAAAACCCGGTAATATATTTAATATAAATCCCAGT
>VGAU01000266.1 GCA_016870675.1 Actinomycetota bacterium
TGAATATATTAAATTCGAAGATTTAGTTAAGAAAAATGAAGACTTACTTGAAAACATTATAGATGCAGCCCCTTTTGGAGCACATCTTTACGAACTTAAGAGGGATAAAAGACTAATTTTTGTTGGTGCAAATAGGGCTGCTGATAAAATTCTGGGTGTAGATAACAGTCAGTTTTTCGGTAAAACCATTGAAGAAATATCTTCAGTCTTAGCTAATACAGATATAGTAGATGCTTTTCGTAGTGTTGCTGCTGGTGGAGGAGATTATGAAGACGAACACCTAGAATACGATGAAGGAGGAATTATCGGTATATTCGATATTAAAGCAGTTAATACAGGTAAAAATCAAATGACGGTATTTTTCAGAGACATAACAGAGGCTAAAAAGGCAGAAAACGCTCTTAAAGAAAGTGAAGACAAATATCGAACCCTCTTCAATACAAGCCCCATATACATTGCTCTTATAGACCTGGAAGGTAAAATCATAGATGTGAATGAAACCCTGATAAGGGTAAGTGAATATCCTAAGGATGAAATTGTTGGACAATTAATTACTGATTTAGCTGAATATAGTAGAATGGAGCTTCCTGAATATATGGAGCTTTTTGATAAAACAATATCCAACGAAGGCCCTACTCAACCTATTCAAATTAAAATCTATGGTAGAAGCGGCAATATCCACTGGTTAGAAATACAATCGACTTTATTAAAGAAGAATGATGAAAAATATGCCCTAATGATAATTGGAAGCGATATTACAGAACGTAAAAAGGCAGAAGATCAAATCAAAAAATCCTTAAAAGAAAAAGAGATGCTTTTAAGCGAGATTCATCACAGAGTCAAGAACAACCTGCAAATAATCTCAAGCCTTCTGAACCTCCAGTCTACATACATCAAAGATAAAGCTACGCTGGATGTTTTTCGAGAAAGTCAGAGTCGTGTGAAATCCATGGGCCATGATCCATGAGAAACTGTATCAATCCAAAGACCTGGCCAAAATTGATCTTACAGATTATATAAAGAGCCTGTAACTGATTTATTTTACAGCTATGAAGTTGATACAAATAGAATAAAACAAGATTTCGATGTAGAAGATGTTAAACTGAGCATTAAAACTGCATTGCCCCTGGGCCTTATTTTAAACGAGCTGATAACAAACTCAATAAATGCCTTTCCAAATAATTTAGAGGGAAATATAAAAATAAGCCTACACCTAAAAAGAGATGATGAATACATGCTCAAGGTGGGGGATAATGGAGTGGGGTTCCCCAAAAATCTAGACTTTAGAAATACTGAATCTTTAGGTTTGCAATTAGTAAATTCCCTAATAAATCAACTTAACGGGACAATTGAACTAGATAGACGCAGGGGCACTACATTTAAGATTAAATTTAGAGAACAAAAATAGTGAAAGGATTTCTTAATTTAATAGAGATAATTTCTTAATTTTGTTATAATGATTTTTCTCCTAAATTTATTGCTAATTGGAAAGTTTTATTTTAAAAATAGAGTTTATAACTCATAAAAACCATTTAAAACATAATTAAGGTTTACCACCGCGATATGTTAATATTATTCAAATAAAAATGAAAATAAAAAAAATAAATAGGCATAAAAAACAAATTAAAATATTGTTATTCAAAAAAATGGTGATAAAATGAGTTTTAAAGAACAAGCAGTACTTCTAAAAGATGTTCTGGGTCTGGATAGAGAGCCCATTGCTATTACATTTACAAACGAGGAAATTTCAGAACAGGATCATGGCAAAATATCCATGTGCCGTGCACTGAAACTTGCATCAAAGGGTGAAAGTTTTGTTATTGATGAAGAAGTTTCAACCTGTCCTGGTGGAAGCTGGCACTGTGGATTGACAGAGGCACCATCCCAGGAACGTAAAAGAAGATTACAGTGGTTCCTAACAAAGGGTGAGAAACTCACCCATTCAATAGTATCCTTTGAGCGGATGCAGAAATTAACATCTCCACCACCTACAGACCTTTCAGAGAGAATAGTGATGTGCCCGCTAGAAAATGCTGAAATACGCCCCGATATAGTACTATTTCTGTGTAATGGAGAACAGGCATGTCGTATTATAGCTTTGGATACTTACTGGGATGGGATACCACCAAAAATGGAGATAATTGGAGCTTTATGTCATTCGGCAATAGCATATCCTATAATGAGTGGATCAACCAATCTTTCTTTGGGTGACTGGACAGCCAGAAGTCATCAACAATTCGATCCAGACATAGTTTTCCTATCTTTGCCATATGAACGTATGGGCAATTTACTGGCCGCCATTCCAGAATGCTCAGCTGGAACAGCAAAAACAACGATTCCTGAAGATTTTCGCCATGTGCAAGAGTAAATTTAGATATAAAGCAAATTAATTAAACTAAATAGGTTAAATTAAGTAATATTAAATTACATTAGGTTATATTAAGTTGAATTAAGTTATATTATTTAAATTAATCTAAATATTTAAATAAAAATAGGAGATGGGATTAAAATTTCTAAATCCCTCTAAGATCTTATCATTGTTAGAATCATCTTGAATCTTTTGACTG
>VGAU01000267.1 GCA_016870675.1 Actinomycetota bacterium
AAGCGGGAGAGACTGGCTTCAAACTTAAAGTGACTGAAAGCATTAATTAATTTTTTTTCTACCCTGATTAATTTATTATTCCTATCGTATATATATGGCAGATTTATAATTTTAACTAGAGGAGATTGATATGAGGAAAGGTAGATTAATTGCAGTTTTTGCAGTTCTTACTATAGTTATGTTTTTAGCCAATACTGCTTTTTTATGCAGTTGTTTCAGGGGACCTGCCGGAGAAATTTCCGAAGAAGAACCAGATGAGGAGATTTCAGCCGAGCAGTCTGATGAGCTTGCAGGTTCAGTGGATAGAAATCTTGTCAGTGCCAATACAGGGTTTGGGTTTGATATCTTCAAGGAGCTTATTTTAGAAGATAAGGACAAGAATATATTTATATCTCCTCTGTCTATACTTCTGGCTCTTGCCATGACCTATAATGGGGCGGTGGGCGATACCAATCTTGCCATGGCTGAAGCACTGGGATTTAAAGGTTTTGACCTGGAGGAATTAAATTCCGGTTTTCATGACCTTATGGTCAGTATCAGGAATGCTGACAGCGATATCGAGCTGGCTATTGCCAATTCCATCTGGCATAAGCTGGGTTTCAAGGCTAAGGAAGATTTCGTTGAAAGAAACAAAAAATACTTTTCTTCCGAGGTAAATGAAATTGACTTTGCTGCTCCTGAAGCAGTGGATACCATAAACGGGTGGATAGAGGAAGCTACCAAAGGAAAGATTGAAAAGATGTTGAGCGAGATTCCTCCTGATGTTGTAATGTATCTTATAAATGCCATTTATTTTAAGGGAAACTGGACCTACCCGTTTGATGAAAACTTGACCAGTGATGATGATTTTTATCTTCTGGATGGCAGTACTAAAAAAGTTCATATGATGACACAGGAAGAAAATTTCCCATACTATAGAGGGGATAATTTTTCTGGTGTAAGAATTCCTTACGGCCAGGAGAAAATGGCAATGTATATAATCCTTCCAGATGGAGGGATAGGCGTTGACTCTGTTATTGAATCTCTGGATGCAAAAAGGTGGAATGAAATAAAAGACTCATTTTACGGTAAAGAGGTTTCACTTACCATGCCCAAATATAAGATGGAGTATGGAATAAAGCTTTTAAACGATGAGCTTGCTGAATTGGGAATGGGAATAGCATTCGGACCGGGGGCAGATTTTAGCGGCATCAGTCCAGACATATTCATATCCAGAGTTCTGCATAAGGCAGTAATTGAGGTGAATGAAAAGGGCAGTGAGGCAGCAGCGGCCACTGTGGTGGAGATGATAACGTCAATGCCTGAGGTTGAGGAAAAAATAGAGTTTAGAGTAGACAGGCCCTTCTTCTTTGTAATTGCTGATGATAGGACTGGAAGTATTCTCTTTATGGGAAAAGTTGTAGAACCTTAATATAAATACTTTTTCTATATCATAATAGGTAAAGAATTTAAGCTGTCAGTGATGACGGCTTAAATTTGTGATTTTTCCGAAAAAAAATAATCTTTGGACAAATGTAAAATATATTATATAATATTGGAGTATTACTCAAGTAGTTTTACATTTTAAAATTGAGCAGTAGGGATTTTTTATTAAAGTATGTAAGCATAAATAGAATTTAATTCTTCTTTTCCATATCTTTTATTTATTCCACATTTTTAAATAATAGTTTCTACTACTCTTTTATATATAGAAAAAAGCAATTTAAGGAAAGGTATTTTTAAGTGAATAAGAGAATGTATGTAGGTAATCTGGACTACAACACAACTGACAAGGAGCTGGAAGAGTTATTCTCCCAGGTAGGTACTGTTACTTACTCAAAAGTAATTATGAGAATGGATGGAAAATCAAGAGGTTTTGGATTTGTGGAAATGGAAAGCGAAGAGCAGGCAAAAGCAGCTATAGAAAAGCTGAATCAGAGTGACTTCAAGGGGAGAACTATTGTTGTGAATGAAGCCAGAACTCAGACAAAAGGAAACTTCGACTCAAAAGAGAGAAATTCTAATTACGGGAGAAATTCTAACTATAAGAGAGAAGACGGCAGGGGAGATCTAAACTACAAGCTCAGACAATTAAAAAAGAACACGGAATAGGTTTTTTAAAATTTATACTTGTTTTTTTGTCTATAATCTCCTATAGTATCTGTTTAGCAGAATACAAAACTGGATATTTATTACCTTTAAAATAGTCCGGAGAGGCTAAAAAGGAATGAAAGAAATATTTATTAAAAGTAATAAAATAATCGATATTTTAACCTTCTTACATATATGGTAAGAAGGTTTTTTTATGTGGTGAAAATGTGGTGAAAGGTTATGGTAGAAAAAGCGCATATATTAAATGAAGATGATATAGACAGGGTGATCAGGAGAATCTCACATGAGATACTGGAAAGAAACAAGGGTCCGGAGAGTCTCGTTTTTATCGGCATTCAAAAAAGAGGAGTACCGCTTGCAGATAGAATAGCCAAAAATATTGAGAAGTTTGAAGGGACAGAAATTAAGGCGGGTAAGCTTGATATAACCTTTTACAGGGATGATATTGGGCAGAACATAAAACCTAATGCCCGGA
>VGAU01000268.1 GCA_016870675.1 Actinomycetota bacterium
TCCCCTATTTCCAGTAACGATTTTATTGTCGATTATAATTCCAGCTCCTATTCCATGATTGATATCCAAGTAAACCAAATTATTAATGTTCTTATAATACATCCATTGCTCACCAGTTGCGCCTAAATTTACAGAATTTTCAAGTATGACTTCTTTTTTGTATTTTTTATTGAAAATTTTGATTAAATCTATTCCACTCCAATTTGTCAGATAAGGGGCATGGGTTACAATTTTTGATTTAGGGTCTACTACACCATGAGTTCCAATGCTGTAAAGATATATTTTTTTAAGGCTAATATCTGATTTTTTTAATAATTTATCAACAGCAGAAAATATATTATTTAAGATTTGGTTTCTATCTTTCCTTGGATAATTTTTTTCCTTAATTTTGTAGATAGTTTCTCCGAATGAGTTTGCTAACGTAACAACTAGATTCTCTGTACCTATATCTATTGCTACAATAAAAAAGTAATTTTTGTTAAACTTTAACATAGTTGGTTTTTTACCAATTTTAGATTCAGCTTTTTTATCCTCAAAAATTACTTTTTTTCTGATCAGAAAGTTTACAAGATCAGATACTGTTGATTTTGCAAGTCCTGTTATTTTATTTAATTTAATTCTTGTAATTTGTTTTTCCTCTTTTATATTTCTTAGTATCAGCCCAATATTATGCTCTTTTATAGATTCTTGAGTAGCTTTTTTATTTTCCATAATCCTTTTTAATTAAGTATAGTAATAAACAGTAAAGCTTAATAAATTAGTTCGCCAGTAGAACTTTATTTAAATAATATAAAAGATAAGTTAATTAAAATCAATATAATAATCATTTTTGTTAGAAAGGTAATTCAAATATCATCTTTTTTACACGAGCTCAATTGTAGTAATTTTATTTTGAAAAAATTATCAAAAAGATATCAAAAAGATATTGACAGTGGTAAAGTTTACGAATAAAATAATTAGTACGATGATAGAACTAATAGAAAGGATTAATATGAGAAAGCCAAAAGTTGGTTTTTTAAGTGTTACTTGTCCTACCCATAGGGAGGCAAAGAACGAGATTGGTGATAACTGGATTAGTACTAGTAATATGGAAAAAATTAAGAGTGAGCTAACTGGTAGTGATTTGGATCTTGTTGTAATTGATAAAGTAGTTGCTTATTTTTATGAACTTGATGAGGTTGAAAAAAGATTTAATGATGAAAATGTAGAAGTAATATTTATCTATATCTCTACCTGGAACTGGGCAGATCAGGTAACCCAGTTTATTAGAAATGTAAGAAAACCTGTAATATTGTATGCTATTGATGATTCGAAGGCGTGGTCAATTGGCGGACTTGGAGCGACCCACGGCGGTCTTGATGAGATTGGAATAAAAACCAGAGTTGCTTATGGTGACATAAGTGATAAAGATGTTATAGACAAAATAGTTTCGTGCTCAAAAGCTTCAATGGTGAGAAATATTTTAAGAAAATCACGTTATGGTTCTATTGGCGGCCAGGGCATGGGCATTCTTACAGGAATAGTAGATGCCAACCAGTGGCTAAAAGATTTTGGTATCTTAACAGGTTTTACAGACCAATACACTGTAGTAGTTGAAGCAGAAAAGTTTCCTGTCTCCGAAGTGAAAAATTATTACGAGAAGTTAAAAAATGAATACAGGAGCATTCCTGAGTTCAGCAAAGTTTTTGAAAACTCAATTAGGACATACTTGGCATTAGAGAAGATTATAAAAGAAGAGAGATACAATTTTACAGGAGTAAAATGTACTTTTGATTTAAGTAACAATTATTGTTCCGCATGTCTTGCTCAGAGTAGGTTATCTAACAGAGGCTTTGTCTCAGCATGCCTGAATGATTCTAATGGTGCCCTTTCTACATATATTTTAAGTTTATTAAAAAAGAAAGAGGAGCCAGTATTTACTGCTGATGTTAATCTAGCAAATAAAAAAGATAATTTAATAAAACTAATTGATGATGGGGCTGCTTCTCCAAAGTTAACGCTTAATCCAAAAGAAGATGTTGAGCTTTTAATGCAGCCAACTCTTGAGGCAAAAGCAAGTGGGATTTGTACTAAGTTGTTTGCAAAGCCGGGAGATGTAACATTGATAAGGCTTGCACGGATAGATTCAAAATATGTGCTTCATCTTACCGAAGGAGAGGCAATTTCAGTTGATAGTGCTAAGAAGGAATCAATAATGGCTGAATGCGGCTATCCTATATGGCCACATGCACTTGTTAGAATTAAAGGAAATATTGATAGGTTTGTAGATAATCTTAGAAGTGAATATATCCATATGACTTATGGAAATTTAAGTAGCGAAATAAAAGATTTTTGCGGCTTATTTGATATAGAATTAATTGAAAATTAGAGCATAAAACAGGATTTTACATAAATGTGGCGCAGGTACTAATAAATACTTAATAAATACAAAGACATAGGTTACTCAGTTTAATGAGTTAAAATACAAATACATAGGTTACTCTGTATAACTATAGGCTCCTCCTATAGGTCGATCTTTGATAATTGAATATAAGTCTTTGGTA
>VGAU01000269.1 GCA_016870675.1 Actinomycetota bacterium
TAACATATTTTCAAAATATCCTCAAATAGTTGTTCTTGATGCTGAAGTTAGTAACTCAACATATTCAGAGATCTTTAAAAAGCAATTTCCTCAAAGATTTTTTGAAATGTATATTGCTGAACAGAACATGGTGGGTGCAGCGCTTGGGCTGTCTCTCAGGGGTAAAATTCCTTTCATTTCTTCTTTTGCAGCGTTTCTAACAAGAGCCTTTGACCAGATTAGAATGAGTCAGTACTCAAAATCGAATATAAAGTTTGTGGGTTCGCATTCGGGTGTATCAATTGGGGAAGATGGAGCTTCTCAAATGGGACTTGAGGATATTGCTATGTTCAGAACTTTACTTGAGTGTGTTGTATTGTACCCAGCAGACGGCATATCTACTGAAAAGTTGGTAGAGAAAGCTGCTAAACATTTTGGAAATGTGTATATCAGAACTACCAGAATGGATGCGCCAATTATCTATAGCAATGGGGATGATTTTATAATTGGGGGAAGTAAAGTAGTAAAGGAAAGTAATAATGATGTGGTAACTATTTGCGCAGCTGGAGTAACATTGCATGAAGCATTAAAAGCTTATGAGAAATTAAAAAAGGAAAATATACTGGTAAGAGTAATTGATGTTTATAGTATAAAGCCCATAGATAAAGATTCTATCAGAAAAGCGCAAAAAGAAACTAAAGCAATATTAACTGTTGAAGATCATTATGCCGAGGGAGGTATAGGTGAAGCAGTAAAAAGTGTTGCTACGGAAAAAAGTCCTGTATATATCCTTGCAGTAAGAAAAATGCCCAGAAGTGGAAAACCTTATGAATTATTAAACTATGAAGAAATATCATATGAAGCTATTATAAAAAAGGTTAAAGAAATAATAAGATGAAATTCCAATGAGTGTAAATTGGAATTTATTGATTGAAAATTTTTATACATAAAAAACCCCGAGTTATCTTTTGCCATAACTAGCGCTTTAGGCTACTAAAAATCTCGGGGTGTACCTTAGAACTTTTCTCAGGGACTTTTCAGATTATTAACCTCTTATTTATTCTCTTTCGAAAATAAATCCCAGTTATTTCTAAAAGTTGCCTCCTGTTCTAAGATGATAAAAAGATACCAAAATTAAAAAATGTTGTCAATAGATTAGAAGTAAAATATAGAGAATATTCAGAAATTTTTAAAATTTTTTTATGTTTAATAAAAATACTAAAACTATAGTAGAATAATTAAGAATAATAAATAAATTCTTATTCACAAAATATAATAATTTTTATATAGTATTAAGATGTTTTTATAACTGTCTTTCCGCAAGTTAAAAACTCAGTTTTTCCTAATTAATTTCTTAAAAATTACAGGGTTACTTACCCCAAAAATCATCCTCATTAATATCTAAAAGACCAAGTAATAACTTATGTATAGAGCTTAGCTCGTCTTTAAATTCCTTTATTACTTTATCATCTTTTAATATTTTATACGAAGAGATTCCATCAAAATTATAAAAAATCTTTGATGTTGTAGGATAAAATGACTTGCGGTACTCAGGATAAATAGGAAGTGACTTAATTGCCCTCTCTTTCATTGACATTCGTACTTTTCTCTCAATTATGCCCTGCACAATTAGTGCTACAAAAAATAGAAACATTATTGCCTCTACTCTTTGTATATTCTTAAAAAAGATAGGGGCGGCCTCATGAACACTTTTAAACTGATTAAATCTTTTCTCAAGCTTGGGCTGATATTTATATGAGACAAGGGCTTCTTTTGGGCCAATTGATTTATCGGTTGATAGAAGGGGAAAGATACCGTCAGCTCTCTCTTCCTTTTTAAGCCTTTGCCTATCTATGTCCCAATCAAGTAAATATATAGTTTTTGTAATACTTTTGTATTCTGCAAAAGGTCCCGGCCTTCCTTTGCCGATCTTTTTTCTTATCTCTTCGGTTTTTTTAGATACAGTAATTGTAAAAAAATCCTCAATGCCGTATTTATTTAATATGGCCTCTACCTTATCTATTATGGCCTCTTCTGTTCTTAGGTCTCTTTTATTTAATTTTAAAGATAGCTCCAATAGGGCGCTGTCTGCTTTTTTAATTCTTTTTTGCCTTAAATTCTTATCCAGCTTTTTTTTCTGGCTTGACAGGTACCAGTATATTGCATATCCATCATCAATTGTTTCATAATTTCCTAAAAACAGGCTAAAGTATTCATTATTGCAGTCACCTTCTGTCATTTTTCTTTTTAAGATTACCTTTCTTTGTATATTTGTACTAAGAAGCTCATCTTTAAAGATCTTTGTCTCCTTGTATGTATTGGGCATAACAGTTATTACCCTGCCCCCGTTTGATACTATATGTGTTAGCTGCTTTGATGTGCAGACTTTAGAGTCTGCAACATAGACAAAATCACTTCTTCCTGCAATCTTTTTTACTGTATTCCATGTCTCTATATGGGTGGTATCATCTGTTCTATTTCCTGCATATGTTTTGTAATGAACAGGTATAGCCCCATCTGATGATATAGTTAGGCTAAACACAAGATGAACAAGATCCG
>VGAU01000270.1 GCA_016870675.1 Actinomycetota bacterium
AATTATTGTTCCAATCCAGAAGTCCTGACGGTTTTCCTGATGCCAAGTATAATGCATACATTGAAACTGCTCCAGCTACATCTGTCTCACAAGCTATTGGTTTTCCTTTTTCTCCAGATAAGCTCATTGGAAGACAAGCAGCACAACCATAGTTTTTCTGGATTGAAGACCAACACTGAATAGCTCCTGCTATACAGTCATTATCTATCATAAATTTATCTACACTAAGAGTAAGTTTTGCTGATTTTATTATGGCTTCTTCCTTAATATAGTCTGGAACTTTTCCGTAAGATTTTATCTCTGCTACTTTATCTTTTACTTTAACTGAATCTTTTAATTTATTTGCATATGCAATTATTTCTGAAAGATCAACTGGAATTACCGTTATTCCTGATTTTTGTAGAATCTTCTCAGAATATCTTACAGTTTGAAATGGAGCAGGCCTGGTCCCTATTTGAGCAACCCTGGCTTCTTTTAAACTTCTAACAACCCTGCAAACTTTAGCAAAAAATTCAATATCATCACTAAATTCCTTACTTGTAATAGGGTAAGTATGTAGACCGGTATTGGTAAATTTTATATTATATTGGTACAAATTATTACATACTGAAATTTTTCCGCAGAATGAGTCCCTTCTATGCTTGATATCCATGTTATCTAAATCATCATTAAAAGCCTGTACTAAAATAGGAACATCAAGTTTAGCAATGTCAAGAGTATTTACAATTCCTACTTCATCTCCAAAATTAGGAAGACTTACAATTATTCCATCAATTTTTTTATGTTTATCTCTAAATAAGCCAGCACATTTCCTAGCATCCTCGAGAGTCTCTACTGCACCATATTGAGTATCATTTTCAGATAATGCTATATAATTATATCCAAGTTTATCAAGTCTAGTTAAAATTTCCTTTCGACCATCTTGAGCTAATTTAGGATTAAAGAATCCTCTGGTACCAATAATTACCCCAAAAGTATTATCTTTCACTCTTCCTCCCCTTTAAAAAAACTTAAACATTCTAAAGTGTAATCTTTACGGAAACAATACTTACTAATAACTATTTTAATTTATACTGAAAAAACTTATTCTAAATTCTTATATTACAAAAAGATAATAAATGCAGTCTTAAAATTAAATATCAATGTGTTTCCCGAAGACATTTTATTTAACATTTTATATAAATTTTCAACTATCTTATATGATACTGTAATCTGTAACTCACAGCTTTCAAAAAACAATTTAATATTAACATAATCTATTTAGATGTCAATTAAAAATTTCATTTTTCATATCTTAATATAAAAATTTTTAAGCTAAAAAACTTCTATATAATCGTAATTTTAACATTATTATACTAAATAAGCACTATTTTTAACTCATAATAGATTTTTATCACCTAAATTTGTAAAAAATAAAATTTTTAATTATTATATTATTTATTGAAAAATGTAAATTCTTATTTACACTTCTCCACTTATAAGTTAATATTAGAATAATATTAAATAATAATAGTTTTCATTAAAAGGGATGTAATAAAATATGAGAAAAAGTGAAATTTGGAAAAAGGCAATGGATGTTTGGATTAATGAAGCAAAAACAATCAGTTGTCTACCGGAAATAATTGATATTCATAATTTTATTAAATGTGTAGAAATAATTAAGAATTGCAAAGGAAAAATTGTTACAGCAGGCCTCGGAACATCTGCAGCTGCTGCTAAGAAGATTGCACATTCACTATCATGTATAGAACGTCCATCATTTTTTCTCTCTTGTGGAGATGCCGTACATGGGGGGCTAGGATCAGTTCAAAGTAATGATGTAGCAATATTGATTTCTAAAGGTGGAGACACAAGAGAAATTATCAATATTATTCCTACCTTAAAAACAAAAAAAGTATACATCATTGGTGTTGCAGAAAATGAAGATTCTATATTAGCACAAAATTGTAATTTGCTAATAAAAGTAAAAATAAAAAAGGAAGCTGATAGCTTTAACATGCTTGCAACATCCAGCACTTTAGCAATTGTCGCAGTTTTTGATGCAATATGTATTATACTAATGTCATGGATGAATTATACAAAAGAACAGTTTGCAATAATACATCCTAGTGGAGCAGTCGGAGAAAGACTTTTAAAAGAATTAAAAGAATTAAGATAGGAGACGACTTATATGAAAGCTGCAGTATTTGAAAAAATAGAAACTATTAAAATAAGGGAAATTAAAAAACCTAAATGTGATCGCAAAGGAATTATAGTTAATGTTAAAGCATGTGGAATATGCGGGTCTGACATTAGAAACTATCATGTAGGTCTTAAAGATGGTATTAAAAATCAAATAATGGGACATGAAATTGCAGGTATTGTTGAAGAAGTTGGATCAGAAGTTAAAAAGTTCAAAGTTAATGATAAAGTTGCCATAGCACCTGATGTAAGTTGCGGAAACTGTTATTATTGTAAAAGAGGATTAGTAAATCTATGCCTCAATCATAGAATGATAGGAACACACTGGCCAGGTGGATTTGCACAATATATCTATC
>VGAU01000271.1 GCA_016870675.1 Actinomycetota bacterium
CAGATTCTACTTCAATAGCAACAATCTTTCCTTTATTTTTTTTAAATTTATGTCGGAGTTTTTTATAAATGGCTTTTCCCTTTTCTGTAAATTCCTCTTTATCTAAAAGCTTTTTCATTTTATTTATTTCCTCCTACCTTATTAGTTTTATTTCTCAATATTAAATTTAATTTGTCTAATTATAACATATAAATAGGTATTTTCTTAAGGAATGATTTGGTGCAATTTAATTTAACATTGCAGTTAAAATAGAAAATATTGTTCATTCAAAAAGGATTTTCATAGATGTTTTTATAAAATTTATTCAAATCTGTTTATTATGTGAAATAACGTTAAACTTTAAGTAATACTAAACCAATTTAATTCTAACAAATAACATTAAATATACAAAATTTATCTGTACTCAAGAAAAGAGAAATATTCTTTAGATTAATTGTTGTTTAGACAACATTATGTTAATATTTATATACCTATTCAAATACTTACTAAAGGAAAGGGAATAAGCGAGGTAAGGGATATTCACATTGGTAGCAAAATAAAAAAAGCAAGGTAGCTTTGTTTAATGTAGCTGTACAGCCAAAAGCCATAGAGAATAATATAAATTAAAATTTCAAAGGAAGTGGCAACCTTTAAAAGATGGGAAAAATAATCGCTATAGCAAACCAAAAAGGCGGAGTAGGGAAAACTACAACTGCTTTAAATCTAGGAGCTGCTATTGGGGAAAAAGGGTATAAGGTACTTTTAGTAGATTGTGATCCCCAGGCCTCCCTTACCATATGCAGTGGAGTTGATATGAAAAATTTAGGTAGATCTTTATATGAGGCAATAAATAGAGAAAATAACGATAAAGATTTAAACACCGGTGAAATTATACTTAAAACAAAAAATAAAAATGTAGATCTTATTCCTTCAAACATCGACCTTTCAAAAGCAGAAATTGAACTTATGAATATGCTGGACAG
The DNA here is from genome assembly GCA_016870675.1 of Actinomycetota bacterium. Lineage (GTDB taxonomy): Bacteria > Actinomycetota > Humimicrobiia > Humimicrobiales > Humimicrobiaceae > Hydromicrobium. The sequence continues at coordinate 963 of VGAU01000271.1, forward strand.
AGAAAGAGTCTTAAAACACATTCTAGAACCTTTTAAAAAGAGATACGGCTATATTTTAATTGACTGTCCACCCAGCCTTGGGATTCTAACAATAAATGCACTTACCGCAGCAGATGAAGTTATAATTCCGGTTGAGACAGATTATTTGGCTTTCAGGGGGGCCGAGATACTAATAAATGAAACAATTAAGAAAGTTAAAAAAAAGTTAAATAGAAAACTAAAAATAAAAGGTATACTACCCACTATGTACAATACCAGGACCATTCATGCCAGAGAAGTTTTGGATACGCTAAATAAATATTTTAAAGATATTGTTTTTGATACGGTTATAAAAGAAACTGTTAAATTTAAAGAATCTACTGTAGATGGCACATCTATTATTAATTATGCTAAAAATTCAGAAGCTGCAAGAGCTTATTTAAAATTAGCTCAGGAGGTGATTAGAAATGAGTAAAAGGAAGCCAAGTGTGAGTGCCACTATAGATAATTTTTTTAAAGAAAAAAAGAAAGAAAAAAAGATAGAAATATCTGACGATTTATTTGACATAAATACTTACAGTGGGCTGGTAAATATTTCATTGTCCCATATTGTGGCAAACAAAGACCAGCCGAGAAAAACTTTTAATGATGAAACTATCCAGGAGCTTGCAAACTCTATAAAAGAACAGGGTATTATAAGCCCAATCATGGTACGGCCTAAAGGCAATAAATATGAAATTATCGTAGGTGAAAGAAGATACAGGGCAGCAATAAAGGCCGGCTTAAAAGATATCCCGGCACTTATAAGAAAAGTATCTAAAAATGATATTATCATAAAATCTCTTATAGAAAATATCCATAGGGAAGATTTAAATAACATTGACAGAGCCATGGCATTAAAAACGCTAAAAGATAGTTTATGTATATCGTGGGATAAGGTGGCCTTTAAGCTGGGGTTAACAAAGCGAAGGGTTTTATACCTGGTTGGACTACTTGATCTTCCTGAAGAAATTAAAGAGGATATCCGGAGTAAAAAACTAACAGAGAAACACGGCAGAGCTTTAAGAAAATTAAAAGACAGTAAAGATGAGATCCTTAAGGTTTCTAAAATTGTAAAAGATGAAAAACTGTCAGGAGATGAAACAATAAAACTTGCAAAAGAAGTCAAAAAAAGCAGGTTTGGTAATATTATAGAATTTGATCTTACTGAATTTAAAAAAAGGAAGAATCTTACCAGTAAAGTTATAGACAATGGAAGCCTGTTTTTGGGTGACCTGGAAAAGATTGAAAATTTAGACGGAAGTGAACTTTTAAAAGAAGAAAGAGACCGGCTGGCAAGAACACTTAATAGCATTGTATTAAAAATTAAAAATATAATTGAAAGATTAAATTTGTAGAAAGGATATGTAAATATGGATAACCCATATATAACGCAGATTGTAGATATTTTAAATAACGTTAAAGTCTGGTTATTTACTCTAATTGGAATTGTTACCCTGGTTGTTGTAGTAATACAATGCTTTAAATACCAGGCAGGAGACGCAGCCGAAAAGCAGGATGCAGTAAGACATATAAGAAATTCAATAGTTA
>VGAU01000272.1 GCA_016870675.1 Actinomycetota bacterium
TACCTTTTCCACGTCGATATCCAGATAATTACCGTGCTCGTAGCCAAATCTTTTTATTTTACCCCGTTCTTTTATTCCCAACAATATCCGTGGAGGATGACCAATTGTTCCCACGCTGCGAATGTAGCCTGTCTCAACCTAAATATCCAGTCAGACTTAGATTATGCCTCGAATCTATTCCCATGTACTCTAATGACAACCAACTTTTGCACGAAACAAAGGCAACAATGTTTTTGTATGTGAAAAATCGTCTTTTAATGAATAATCTTTCTGACACTTTTGCCTTGACATTAACCCTTTGTGTGCTACTATATGCACGGGAGGTGATGTCATGGCATACCCAGGTTATGATGCAAAGACTAAACTGGAGATCATCAAGCAGGCCTGGGGAGGAGTAAAAGTTGCTCCTCTTTCCAGAAAGTTTGGTGTCTCCCGGGATTCAATTCATCGATGGATTAACGAAGCTGAAAAAGGGGCTCTTGGCTCTCTTTCAACTTCGCCTCCAGGGCCTAGAATTGATCCTCTTGCTCGTTTGAAAAAGGAAAATAAATATCTCAACTCTCTCGTTCAAAAACTGCAAGATAAATTTGAGGAATTATCACAAAAAACACAGGTAACTGTCTCATCTAAGAACCTCTCTTCTTTAGAAGAAAGACCGACTAAGTGTCCTGAATGTGGGGGAACTCGTATCTGGAAAAACGGCACCTATGAGGTTAAAGGAGAAAGAACACTTCGTTGCCTGGCAACAAAAGAAAAAGGAGTAGTGCAAAGATTCCGATGCATTAAGTGCGGAGTAAGGCTTTATCTGATTAAAAAAAAACCAAAAATAAAACAGGAGAAAAAATAGAGATCCATCTTCAAGAGGCTATCTTAACAACTGATCTTTCAAAGAGCATTTTCTCTTTTAAAGAAAGCATAATTAGTTTTGAAAAAGTAGAACTGCTGTCTAATTCAGGCTCTTTCTCAAAAAATGGTACCTTTTTCAGGGTCATCTTAGCTGAAAAACTCAATGTTTTTATAGAAAGGAAAAAAGACCTTTTACCCAGGATCTATTCTGAGGCTTTACCTGAAGAAAAGCTCCTTTCCTTGGAAACTGCTAATGTTCAGATAAGTGTTGGTCTTGATGAGTTCAGTGAGTTTCTTCCCTCTGGTTTTTTAGCTATCCTCACCAGCTTTGCAAAGACCTTGGGTTTTTTCGATGCTTTCTTACAACATGTATCTTTCCCAATGAAAAAGGTTAAATACAGCATGATGGATAAGATAGCTACCCTTTTCTCCTCCATAGCCATAGGATGCTCCCACATTCAGGATATCAACCATAAGCTTTGTCCTTATCCTCTTTCTGCCTCCCTATTCGGTATGGATAGATTTCCGGATCAATCAGGGATTAACCGCTTTTTGAACAGAATTGGCCCTGATGAGATAAGCGGGCTAACTTTAGTTCTTGAGGCTATCCTGGATAAAATTGGCCTTTTTAAAACTGATGAAAAGGTAGATGTGAATGCTGATGCCACAGGTCTTGTTGTCTTTGGGGATAGGTATCAGTTTGCCAGAAAAGGATACTTTCCCAATCAAAGGGGTAAAAAGGGGTATCAGTTATCTTTAGGAACAACTAACAGCGGATACACTCAAATTCTATCCTGTATCCTTGATCCGGGCAATATCCCCTTAAATATGAGATTGTGGGATACCATCTATGAGATAGCAGAGGTCCTTGACTCCATGCAGAGATTAGGAATCATTAGAGCTGATGCCATTTATGGAACAGGGAAGGATATAGCCCAGCTTATCCAGCATGCTCTTTGTTTTCTCATTAAGGGGAGGGATCCTCGAACTGCTAAGAATATTCTCAAAAGGAAGGACCCTCATTTGATGATTGGAAAAGAGTGGATGGGACTACCTGGGCCTTTGATGCAAAGTATGTTAGGATAAGAAACTGCCCTTATCCGGTGAGAACAGTTATAACTAAACAACTTGATGCCAAGGGGAATCTGGAGTACAGGCACATCTACACCAGCTTTTCTCCAAATGAGTTAGACGAAGTGGAGACTATTCTTTCCTACAGGAGGAGGATAGATATAGAGGCTATCATAAAAGCTGATAAATACGGTCTTTATCTTGGCAATCTAAGGACCAAGAATTTTTGGGGTATCTGGGCATATCTTCTTGTAGCCTTCTCTACCCACAACCTCATTTCCTTTTTTAAACATAAGGTTTTATCTGGAACGGGAATAGAGGATCTTGGAATCCAAACCATAGTTAAAAAGTTTGCCGATATACCCGCTAAGTATGAGAAAGAGCAGGGCAAAATGAAAATCTTTTTCCCAGCTGGTCATGAGCTTGCCAGAAGATTCATCCAGGGAAAACAAGATAACCATAAAGGTAGTATTTTCCCGTTAGAAAAAAAACTATACAACTAATTTCGTGCAAAAGTTGGTTGACAAATATTCAGGTCTATATATAATATGATTATCAATTGGTTGAAGGTCAACCAAAACCAATACATAAAGTGAATCATAGATATTCTT
>VGAU01000273.1 GCA_016870675.1 Actinomycetota bacterium
AGATATTTTTTCTTTACATAAATTTAAAATCAGTTCTTTTCCGACAATCTGATTATATATTTTTAATTCAATGTCATTTTCTGTCCAAGAATTAAATAGCTTATCAATCTTTTCTACCGATTCATCGATAATTTTGTTTTTATCCTGTTCTTGATATTCTTTTTGTTCTCTAAAAGATAATAGGACAGCTTTGTAGAAAATCTTTCTCAAATTTTTTGATGACGCAATGCAATATTCGAGTGTCTTAATTGGAGATACAAATGTTTTAACCGATTGTCCATCATATTTTTGCTTTTTGCTTTCAATCTGTGTATCTTTTTTTGTGTTTACGTTTTCAAATATACCTCCTTCTTCAGGTTCTATATCTAAATCTGTAATAATTGAAACAGGTATATTCATATTTTTACCGTCTTTTCTACGGAAGATTCTTGAATATCTCAAAAAATGAGTGCCTGCTACATTAACAATCGAGATTCCCTTTTCTGTTAAATCACAGTCTATCTTTTTTGCCAAAATAGGTACTATTAACTCCTCAGCCCATCCTTCAACTAAGATCAAACCTCTAGTAAAAAATAAATTGGCTTTTGTAACATCAAGAAACCTCTCTAAAAAGTTATAATCGCTACTATCAAGTTCAGTGTAAGTATCACCCATTGGAAAAACATATTTATCAAAACAAATTATAAGATTTTGTAGACTAATCTTTGAGCCTATATTTGGACTATGTGTAGTTATTAAAAATTGTATATCTCTTTTATCTTCGTTGGCTTTTCTTTCTTTAATAAAATCCTGAAAATATTCTATGACTCTCATTTGCGCTTGCGGATGAAGATGAGCTTCTAATTCTTCTATCAAACCCAACCTTAAACCAGTCCAATTAGAACGGTCCAAATTTAATAACTCAGCAGCAGTAAAAAGTAAATTCTGCGTACCTAAACCTGGTTCAAACTCTGTATCAAAAGATAATTTTAAACCTTCCAAAATATTTCTCAACTTTGTTGGAGTAACTCCAAATTTAGCTTGATATTCAACCTCTCCTAAAAATCTCTGAATATATGAGTTTAAATTATCTCTTATCTTTTTTTCTGTCCCTGGTTCGTTAAGAAATTTATCATTTACTGGACAATCAGTTTCTGAGCAATCTTTATCTTTATAGTTTCTATCAAAATACTTCTGTATCAAACAATTGAAACATAAAGATATTTTTTTTAGTTCATGTTCATTTGCTCGATTTTTAAATACTTCATGTCCTTCTAATATTTGAGAAAGACGGGAATTTCTTTTTGGTATTAATTCTTGTGTTGCGTCTCTTAGAGGTTTTAAATATGTTGCTTTTAAATAATCTCTTGCCTCAACCGGTAATGGAGACCCAATGTCATCAACTCCTGCTCTTACTTCAAAAGGTAAAATACGTTCTTCATTGTGGCATATATCTAAAATCAGTCTCAGATAAAGCTGTACAAATTCTCCTTCCCCTTCCATTCCAAGCCACTCTGTGAAATGCATCGCTTCGTCATCTTTATCATCGAATCCTTTAAAAATACACTCTACTCTTAAATGTTTTGTTTTTTCATAAAAATCTTCAAATTCAACTCTGATCCATTCAGTACTATGTGTTTTTAAAACAAGTTTTATTGCATCTATTATAGTTGTTTTTCCAGAATCATTTTCCCCTATTAAAACATTTAATCCATTTTGAAATGGAACTATTAAATCAGGATTCCGTATTTCATTTGAATCATTAACAACATCTCCACCTCCACCAAATTTTCTGAAATTCCAAAGTTTTAATTCTGCTAAATACATAATAGTTCTTCTAATTAAATAATTTTTATAATCAAATATTTAAAAATTTTGTGAAAAAATCATTTAGCCCTTGATTCTACTACATTATACTACTATGGTGCCGCATAATTAATACTTACTAAAATTTAAAATGAATAATTACATTGACTATTTCTTAAACTACTTACAAACAGAAAAAGACGCTGCCAATACTACAATACATAAATACAGAGCTGATTTAGAAAGACTTTTTGAATATTTACAAGTAACTGATATTAATGAAATCAACCAGAACCATTTACGTGATTATTTAAATCACATAAGACAAACTTACAATTACACTTCAAGCACAATTTCAAATAAGATTAATATATTACATCACTTTTTTAGGTTTCTTCATAATTCCGGTTATATAAAGGTAAATCCTGCAATACTTATTAAAACACCAAGGAAAAAAACAAAGATTCCTAAAGTATTTAATGATATTGAACTTGAAAAATTTCTTAAAGCGCCTGATTATAATTCTAATACACGTTTTAAAAAATTTGCTTTACGAGACAAATTAATATTTACAATGTTTGCATATACCGGACTAAGACGTTCTGAACTTATCAACCTTAACTGGAATGATATCAATTTAGGCAGTAGGTATTTAATTGTAAGAAAGTCTAAAAATAAAAATCAAAGAATAATACCACTGCATGATAAGGTTATGGAATTATTAGATATGTATTTG
>VGAU01000274.1 GCA_016870675.1 Actinomycetota bacterium
TATAGACGAAAAGGAAATAAAAAAAATTGCAACATTTATTTACAATTGCAATCCTGACATACCTTACAAACTTTTAGGTTTTCATCCACAATTTTATATGAGCGACTTTCCACCAACATCAAAAAAATTGGCTTTGTCCTGTTTAGAAATGGCAAAAAACTGTGGATTAAAAAATGTGGATATTGGAAATAAGCTTTTACTTGTATAAATCAAAAAAACTTTAAAAATGGAAGATAAAATAAATGTCATTCCTGTAAATGATATAGATAAAAGTATACTGGAGTTTCTTCAAATCAGCTTAAGAAAAATTTTTAATAAAGAAATCTGCATATTAGATAAAATAAATGTTCCCGAAAACTCCTTTGATCAAAGAAGAAATCAACATAATGCAAATAAAATTTTAAATTATTTAATTGAAAATCTCCCTTTAAAAAATATTCAGGATATAAATTTAGCAATACTTGACCTGGATATATTTGTTCCTTCGCTAAACTTTGTATTTGGGCTGGCAGTAGATTTCCCCAGAATATGTCTAATATCTATAGAAAGGCTAAATCCTCTTTTTTACACTTATTTTAATTACAGCCTTAAAAGTAAGAGCTTAACTCTTAGATTAACAAAAAAGGAGAAAAACATATTTGAAGAAAGAATATTAAAAGAAGCAGTGCATGAAATAGGCCATACCCTGGGGCTAAATCATTGTTCCAATTATAAATGTGTTATGTATTTTTCAAATACCCTACTGGATACAGATAAAAAAGGCTATAATTTTTGTTTAAATTGTTTGAATATTTTAAATAGGAAATAACACTTTAGAAAACAGCAATCTTTTTAATTGAAGATGTGTCCGAATATATAGACTATGATTCTAAAAAATATGATAAGATGATAGAGTCAATCAGTTAACTGTTACAAGTAAAAGATATTCTTTCAAAGGATTATGAGGGAAAAGAGTAGAAGTTCAGATATTGAACACGCAAACAGTAAACAAATTATAGAGGCTTTAGCTAAAATTAGCAGAGCTGTTACTTCCGATTTATATCTAGAAGATATTCTAAAATTAATTGTTACTGTAACTGCTGAAGTAATGGGCTCTAAAATATGTTCTCTTATGTTATTAAACAACACTAGCAAAGAACTCGAGATTAAGGCCACTCAGTCTGTAAGTGAAAATTATAATAAAAAACCAAATATAAAAATAGGCGAAGGGATTGCCGGAAGAGTAGCCAAGCATGGGAAGCCTATTACTGTCCTGGATGTGCGTAAGGATGGGCGGTATATAAACAGAGATATTGCCGAGAAAGAGAATCTTTGTTCTTTGTTGAGCGTGCCACTCATTTTTAAGGGCAGCATAATCGGGGTATTGAATTGCTATACAACAAAGCCGCATTGTTTCAGCGAAGATGAAATAAATGTTTTAATGTCAATAGCAAATCAGGCTGCAATTGTTATTGAAAATTTTAGATTAGTTATAGAATCCAAGGTTATTAAAGAGGAACTCGAAGGAAGAAAAGCTATAGAAAGAGCAAAAGGCATTCTAATGAGGCAAGAGAACTTAACAGAGGAAGCGGCCTATAATCTTATTAGGAAATACAGCATGGATAACCGTAAGAGCATGAGGGAGGTATCGGAAGCAATCATATTAAACGAAGAGATAAAAAAATTCCATAAGAAATAATACTTGATAATCTTAGATTTTTGTGATATTTTTATTGAAAATAAAGCACAAAGTCAGTGCTTTAAGAAAGGGAACAAAGTAGCGTTCGAAAGAACGTCTTTTTCTTTTATAACCCTTTCTTTCAGTGTTAGAGAATCAGGATAAAGACGTCCTTTTTAGTAGCAAAGTCTGCTAAGAAGGATATTTTGTTTTTAAGGACAGTGGCGTTCTTAGCCTTTTTGTGGGCGAAGAACGCCTTTTTCTTTTCGGGGGTAACTATGGAGAGTATGCCTTATGAAGAGCAGATAAAGGCTTTAACAAAGATCAGTAAAGCCATAGCTTCGGATTTGTACTTAGAGGATATCCTTCGCCTCATAGTTACTGTGACCGCAGAGGTAATGGGGTCAAATATTTGCTCTTTAATGCTCATCGATGAGAAAAAAAATGAGCTTGTAATTAGAGCTACTCAAAGCGTTAGCGAGGAATACAACAAAAAGCCCCCATTAAAAATAGGAGAAGGCATCTCAGGCAAAGTTGCTGAAGAGAATAGACCTATGGCTGTTAAAGATGTGACTAAAGAGAAAGAATATAAGTATCAGGACATCGCTAAAAAAGAAGGATTATGCTCTCTTTTATGTGTCCCTTTATCGGTGAAAGGCAAAGTCATAGGCATTATTAATTGCTATACCTCTGCTCCACACGATTTTATGGAAACAGAGATAAATGTTTTGACAACTATAGCTAATCAGGCTGCCGTGGCTATTGAGAATACGGAGTTGATGGTAAAAAGCAAAGTAATTCAAGAAGAATTAGAGGTTCGAAAAAGACTCGAACGTGCTAAAGGCATTTTGATGAAAGAG
>VGAU01000275.1 GCA_016870675.1 Actinomycetota bacterium
ATAGAATGCCAGATACAGTAGAGGTAATTAGGGCAAACATGCCATTGGCGCATGTTTGCAGGATTTGAAAGGACGGACTGAGTCGAAGACGAGGGAGTCCGCGTTTACGTGAGCGAGCGGAGCGAGACGAAAGAACAAATCCTCTCGTCCCGACCAGGTATAATATAAAATGGATTATTTTTTAATAAAAAATTTTAATATTTGAGATTCATTGATAAGGTTAATAAAACAAAAAGAAAGAAAAAAAGAAATAAATATAGTGACCATTAAAATCAATGAATTAGTAGGTTAGGAGAGGCAATGGAACTTAAATCAAATAATAATAAAACTGAATCTATCAAAGATAAGAAAATTGAATTTGTTGAAGAGGTATCGAGTAATATATTGGAAGATATAAAAAAGATATCGGATGTAAGCAGTGGACTGGTAATTATAAAAGGTCCTAATATCGGGGATAAATTTTTAATAAATAAATCAAAACTTACCATTGGAAGAAACCCTGAATCGGATATATTTCTTGACGATATAACAGTTTCCAGGAAACATGCGGTACTTAAGAAAGTTGGTAAAGATTTTAGAATAAAAGATTCAGGGAGCTTGAATGGAAGTTACATAAATGGTGAAATAGTTGAAAATGCTACATTGAAAGATGGTGATAGAATACAGATTGGCAAATATATATTCCTATTTTTCTGTCATAGAAAGAAGGATTAAATGAATAAAGAAATACAAGAAAAAAATTATCTTACCATAGGTAAGTTGGTAAAAAAATTAAAAAAAGTATACTCTGATTTAACTAATAGCAAACTAAGATTTTTAGAATCAGAAGGTCTCCTGTCACCTAAAAGGGCATTAAATAAGTATAGAATTTATTATAGGGAAGATATTGAAAAATTAAACTTTATATTGAAAATGCAAAAAGATTTTTACATGCCTTTAGAGGTTATAAAAAAGAAGTTGAGATCTAAGGACTTTAAAAAATTTATAAGCGAAGGTGAATCCATAGAAAATCTTCAGCTGAAATTAGGTGAAGAATTTAAGCCTGGCCATGAGTTAAAATTATCCATAGATGATATCAGCAAGAAATTCAGGTTATCGCAATCTTTTATAATAGATTTACAAGAAAATGAAATTATTGATTGGAGTGAAGAAAACGGTAAATATGTCGTCAGTACGGATGACATTGAAATTTTAAAGCTGGCAGGTGAACTATCAAAATATGGTATACAGGTAAGACATTTGAAATTATTTGAAAATTTTGCCAGCCGGCATTCTTCATTTATCCAGCAAATCATCTTTCCACTGCTTATGTCCAGCAAAAAAGATTCTCATATTAAAGCTGCCAGAGTAGTAAATAAATTAGAAAGAATACTTTGTGACTTTCAAGAACTTTTAGTAAAAAAAGAAAATAGGAAGTTTCTGGAAAAATATAAATGATAAATACCAGTCCTTCAGTTTTAATTCATAAAAATTTAAAAGCATACTGTATATTTGTATATTTATTAATTTTTCTCATATTATTTTCTGTTTTATTTTTTCTAAATCCTGACAAAGTTTATTGTGATTCAGATGTTGCTCTTTACAATGATGAAATCGATATGGTTGCTGAGTCGGCAGTGATTGTTAACTATGAAACTGGAGATATTCTCTGGGAGAAGAATTCTTCCAAATTAATGTATCCAGCTAGTACTACCAAGATGCTTTCGTCAATTGTTGCTATAGAAAATATAGACAATTTAGAAGAAATTACTGAGATTTCTAAGAATGCTTCAGGAAAAAATCTTTCCGCGTTTAAATTTAGAACCGGAGATAAAATAAGTTTAATAGACCTGCTTAAAGCTGCGCTTATAAGTTCCCATAATAATGCACCTGTTGCACTGGCGGAATATGTATCCGTAAATGTAGAAGATTTTGTAAAATTGATGAATATTAAGGCAAAAGAAATAGGTGCAGAAAATTCTTTTTTTCAGAATACAAACGGACTGGACGATAACTTTCCAGATCATAAATCAACAGCTATAGATTTAGCTAAAATCGCCAGTCACTGCATGAAAAATGAATTATTTAGAGAAATTGTTAATACGAGGGAAGACACAATTAAAATAAATGACAAAGAAATTGAGATTACAAATATAAACAAGCTCCTGGATTATGATTATATAAAAGGTATAAAAACCGGCTATACAAATAATGCCGGTTTCTGCGTAGTACTCTATTCGGAAAAAGAAAATTTAAAACTTATAACTGTAATTTTAAATAGTTCTTCTCAAGATGAGAGAGATAAAGATGCCTTAAAGCTGCTTAACTGGGCTTATGACAATTTAAAATATGTAAAAATTGTAGACTCAGAGAAAGTAGCTGCAACTGTCGTGCCAACTATTGCACCTGCAGATATTGGAAAGCAAACTATATTAAATTTGGACCTATATGCTGATAAGGATTACATAAAACTCATAAATATAAATAGTGACGTAGTGGATATAAAAAATAAGGTAAATAATA
>VGAU01000276.1 GCA_016870675.1 Actinomycetota bacterium
TATGGGTGGGTATCTGATGCCAGATAAATCCACCTATTTCTATCCCAAACCTTGTACTGGCCTGGTTATGTACAAGTTTGACAGATAATTGTCATTGTTTACTCATATCATAAAAAATTTATAAAAACATTTATAATGCCAGTGGAGAAATGTATTCTCCTTTTTTATTTTTTAAAATCTCCAGCCTTGATTTCTGTTCCTTAAGAATTTCAAACAATATATCCGGAACTCCAAAACCTAATTCGGTATAAATTTTTATAATCCTCTCTATTTTTGAGATGTTTTCTGGAACTCTTAAAGTGAATTGTTTGATATAATCTTCCTGGCCGTAGTCTCTTCTTAGAACATCCTTAAACAGCATTCTAAGGTCTCCATATTTTGGAATAAAACCTGTGCCGATATTAATTGCTTCTACCTCTTCGTGAACGCGAAGTTCCATCCACTTAAGCCAGATTCTTTTATCGGTTTTTTCATTTAAATAATTACCATTGCTATCCTTTAAAAAATAATTAACACTAAATATTTTAGGTGGATTTTTCAGTGACTCTCCAAATTTGAGGTTAATATCTATATACTTCCCGACTGGAATTGAAAGAAAATCCAGGTTTGACATAGGATTAAAGGACCTCACACCCGTTTTGCCAAGAGTAGCCGCAGTTGTTTCAGACTCTAAAGAAGCACCTATGCTTATAATCCCATGATTCCAATCATATGACTCCTGCACAGGCACCAATGTATCTGAATCTCTGCCTCCATAGATTATACCCCTGATTTCGACACCATCAGGATTATTGTAATTTATATCAAGATTATCTAAATTTTTAAGATTAACTGTAAATCTTGCATTCTTATGAGATGGCGGTATTTCATTTCCTTCCAAATCTCTCTTACCCGGATACCATTCCCCTGAATGATTTATTCCTTTTTCAGGTACCTTTCCGGGTTTTCCTACCCAGTAAACATATCCATCTTCAGTTACCAGTACATTTGAAAATATAATCTCATTCGGCTCATTTAGAACTTTCCATATAGATGGATCACCATCCGGGTTAATATCTTCTATTATTCCAAAAATACCTATTTCCACATTAACTGCATATACCTTATTTTCAATTTTCTTAATATAAACAATATCATCCCCCACTATTGTTTCATCAGGAATCATTGCTGTAGAAGTCTTTCCACACATTGATGGAAAAGCGCCAGCAAAATATGTTACTCTACCCTCCGGACCATGTATTCCGGAAATAAACATATGTTCAGTTAACCAATTTTCTTTTGAAGCTCTATTTATTCCAAGACGCATTGCAAGTTTCTTATGCCCAATGGTATTCCCCCCGTACTGAGTATTTACGGAATATACAATATCCTCTTCAGTATCCATGTATATTCTTCTTTTATCAATATTTACACTTACTGCATCTTTAATTTCTCCAGCCGAATGTACGAATTGGAAATAATCTCTATAATTTCCAAGCCTTCTAAATTCTTCATATCCAGGTCTGTAAAGCAGAATTTCAGAATGCGCTACATAGCTTGAATCAGTTAATTGAACAGCAGGAATTGCGAATTTAGAATTAACCGGCCCTAAACAAAAAAACAGGACATATAATTCTCTGTCATGCATTATGTCTTTCATAATACTTAAAATTTCTTCAAGTCCCCTTTCCTTGTCTATTGTATCCAGATTAGGATCCAGATAAACTCCTTTTGGAACCATCAACCTGGTATGTTCTTTATCTCTACCCTGATCATAATAACCATCAAAATGAACTGTATGTCCTTCTATAGAAAGTTTCTTTTCTTCACCATCTTCTATAACTTTATTCCTTATATAATTAAAATCACTTTCAGAATCATTACAAACAAAGATTGATTCAGGATTTAAAATTTTTACAAATTTTGCAATGAAATTAAAAATATAATTATTTTTTATCTTAATTACTTTTTTGAAATTTTCTCTGTCACATTTTTCCTTTATTATTTCCAAATCTTTACTCATTATTTTCCTCTTGTATAATTTTTATAAATAATATTACTTTGTTCTCTTTAAAAATTCTATTTTTTTAAATATTAAATAAAAATACAATATTTTTTAAATAAATTAAATATTTTTATGATTATACTAAAAAATTTTATAAAAATATAGTTATAATAATAAATATTTGTAAAAACCTAAAAAATTTTTAAGAAATATGTAAAATTATTTTATTTCAGATAAATATTTCTAAAAATCCTATTATTTTTAAAAATTTTAAACAATTTATCACTAAAAAGCTGGAAAATTTAATTTTTTTATAACCTATTATAAAAAAACAGCGGCTATATTTTATCTCCCACAATGTTTTTATAATAGCACTTTCAGCTCTTTATGGCTTAACTTTTGTGTTCGGGATGGGAACAAGTGTTGCCCCTTCGCTATAGCCACCGTAAGCTTATATATTCTAAAAGTACTGTTCTCTCAAAGCTTCATAGCGCTTCACAGATAATTAAGTCCTC
>VGAU01000277.1 GCA_016870675.1 Actinomycetota bacterium
ATCCCAGGGAGCAAACCAGAATCCTGGAATTCCCTTCTTTTCTACTTTTAGAATACCGTCAAATATATCTAGCATACTTTCAAACATCTCATCAGTAGCTTTTTTATCAAAAGATAATATTAATGATATGAACTCAATAAACTTGACGTTACCAAATAAAGCAATTCGTGGTATTGACAAAAATGACTAAATAATTGTAGAATACTCTTAGATCACGATGGTAGGTTATACGTAAGACTGTGTGCTTGCGGTAATGCCTACCTTTTTTTATATTCAAGTTTCTCTTTTAAATTATTCATAAATACAATTTTTTCAGCAAATTTTTTCAGCAAAGAAGAATATTTATATTTATTAGGAATCATCAAATGAAGCAACTTATTTTGTTTTATTAGATAATCTACCAAACAGTGGTAATCACCATCACCTGATACTACGATTGCTTTATCATAATTTTGCATTTCAATAACTGAATGCAAAACCAATTCAGCATCAACATTACCTTTAGTTTTTCCGCTTTGTAAAACAAGAGTTGGTTTAAAAATCAGTAAATAGCCATATTTCTGCAAAGAAGTATACAAATTTTGATTTGAAGGAACATAACCTATAAAAAGAAATGCTTGTGAAATATTATATTTTTGCTCAAGATACTTCCTAAATCTCTTATAGTCTAAAATCCATCCTTGATCGCGAATAGCTAAGTTTAAATTTTGACTATCTATAAAAGCATAATTATTGTCTCTATTCCCTATGCTCATTTTTCTTTATTCTCCCTTCGCCATAGATAATAGTATAATTACAATCAAGCTTTAACTCAATAAAATTTCTTATCTTTCTAAACCCCGGTCATCATCTAAATCAATACCTGTCTCTTCAGTGTAATATCATATTTACCCTTTTTCTTTAAAAATTTATATTCTGAAAGCTAAATCACTTGAAATTGAGATTTATATTATTTTTTCCAGCATAGGCTTTTGCAAGTGATACAAACATTGCACCTCTGTTCTTTTTAATTTTCCCAGTAAGGTGTGTACCCTTTACTATGCTTAAAAATATTCTTATCTGCTGCTCTGAGATTTTATTAACTACAGCACGGAATGCTCCAAGGCTGTGATTATCCTCCAGCTCTTCAGCTATTTCTTTAGCTAGCTGCTCCTTTTCTCTGGACCTATATCTATTTGGTCCATGATATTCCTCTACCACACTGTTTTTGAAGTATTTATCTTTTTGATCAGCATTTTTTTCTTTTCCAGGATCTTTAGGCTCCAAAAAGTTACATTTTCCCTTATTTTTTAAGGATTCTTTTATTATTCTCCTAATATCGTTAATGTCTTCTTCATTTTCTTCTGTCTTTTCTTTTATCTCCTCTCTAGAGTTTTCCACAACCTCTCCACTACTGGCCCTATTAACGTTATTTAGACTAGTCTTTTTAATATTGGTATTGTTAGGGTGAACCTCATTCACCAGTGATGGTGTACCATGTTCACCAGGGTGGTGCATGTCATTCACCACCCCATCCCCTTTATCTTTATCGGACTTATTTCTCTTAACAGATAGTAGAGTATATAAATTAGAAGTTTTTGATTTATTGTATTTATTTATTCTTGGTTCTCTTTTTATTAGACCCTTTTTAACTAAAGAGTTTATAATCGTTTGAACTTGTCTTTCAGACATAGAACTTTTTTTTGCAATAGTTGGAACACTAGGAAATGCTTTATCTTCTTTATCTACATATCTAGCAATAACAATATAGATCATTTTTTCATAAATAGTTAAGTCTTCCCGGTCCAGTAAGTCATTTTCCAGATAAAACCAATTTTTTATTCTTCCATCTCTTAAGTTATCCCTGCTCATTACAAGACTTCCTGTTCAAGACTTTTTCTAATACAAAAAGCCCGGCATTATACCGAGCTTTTAATTATTAAATAACTTTTATTTTCTTCCTGAAGGTAAGATCTATATTAATTGGGTTATCTTCAACATCTATTAAATCTTGTACTATATCCTTTGGATTTATAAGGTCTTTGCTATGCCTGTTGACTCCGCCATTCGCCCCGAACCGCTCAAATACTGGTTTTTATACCACTGGCAAGTTAATTTATTTTATCTTTTTTACTTTCAAATTCAAGAATTTTTTAAAATTCTTTTATACCCAATAACCTCAATTATTATAACAAAAAATCGAACTTTATCCTCTCTAAAAATACCTAATTTTTGGGGTTAATAATTTTCAATAGCAAATTAAATAATTGAAATAATTTTACTTCCATATTTTTAAGATAAACCTATCAGCTGTGCTATGTGTCCACTCCATATAACTTCCTCGCATTTCTTTAGAAGTAATTATATGGCTTTTAGAATTATAGGTGGATTTATAATTTATAAGAATTTCCTTCTGGATCACCGGCCTATAATCACCCAAAAGTCGACATATTTTAGGTTATCGGAGTTAAAAAATACCGTAGATCACGATACAGTATCAGAAAACACGCGCAGCA
>VGAU01000278.1 GCA_016870675.1 Actinomycetota bacterium
CAGAATGATGCCAGCACTGATACTTGCGAAGAAACTGATTATGGATGGTAAGCTTGGAAGAATATTTCATTTCAGAGCAAAATACCTGCAGGAATGGATAGTAGATCCAGATTTTCCAATGGTATGGAGACTTGACAGGGAAGTTGGTGGTAGTGGAGCTATGGGTGATTTGGGTGCACATATAGTAGATCTTGCCAGATGGCTTTGTGGTGAACCAAAAAGTGTTACAGCTATAACCAAAACTTTTATTGATGAAAGGCCACTTCTAGACGATCCATCAAAGAAGGTAAAAGTTGAGGTAGATGATGCTTTTGTTTCTACTGTAGAGTTTGAAAATGGTGCAATTGGAGTGCTGGAGGGTTCTAGATTTTGTCCAGGCCGCAAAAATTATGAGACGATTGAAATAAACGGAGAGCTTGGCAGCATATACTGGGATCTTGAACATATGAATTATCTAAATGTTTATTTCAAGGATGAAGATCCTCCTGATACTGTAGGATTTCATGCTGTAAGTGTTACTGAATCTTTTCATCCTTATTATGATAAGTGGTGGCCACATGGTCATATAATTGGTTGGGAAAATACATTTGTACACACTGCATATAATATAGTAAATGCTGTTGTAAATAATGTTAAACTAGAGCCTATGGTGGCAACATTTGAAGATGGATACAAGGCGGCTGTAATTTGTGATGCTATGCTACAGTCTGCAAAATCTGAAAGAAAAGAGAAAATAGAGTATTAGAATATTTAAGCTTTGAAATTAATGGAGGTTGTAGATGAAGTTTGGCATAAATACATTGCTATACGCAGGCACATTTACTGATCAAAATGTTAAAATTTTTAAAAAATTCAAAGAAATGGGATTTGATGGTGTTGAAATAGCTTTAGAGAAAAAAGGTGATATTAATTACGGTATAGCTTTAAATGAACTAAAAGAAAATGATCTTGAGTGTAGCTCTATCTGTGGCCTTTTTGGTCCAAACAGGGATATAAGAGGTCCAAATAAGGAATATATCGTAGGCGGGTTGTCTTATATGAGAGATTGTATTGATGCCTGTATTAGTCTTGGGTGCAATCTTCTTATTGGCCCAGTTTATTCAGCAGTGGGGCGTGCTAATTTAGAGAGTGGGGAAGCAAAAAAAGAGCAATGGAAAACAGCAGTAAAAAATTTAAAAGAAGTATGTAAGCATGCTGAAGATAAGAGAGTTTTTATAGCCTTGGAGCCACTAAATAGATTTGAAACAGATTTTATTAATACATGTACTCAGGCAATAAACCTTATTAGGGATGTTGACAGCAATATGCTTAAAATTCATCTGGACACTTTTCATATGAATATTGAAGAAAAAAGTTCAACGCAGGCAATTTTAGATGCTGGTGATCTTCTATATCACTTTCATGCAAGTGAAAATGACAGAGGGGCTCCTGGAACAGGTCAGGTACATTGGAATAAGGTAGCAAGCGCACTAAAAGATATTGGATATAATAGGTATATTGTGATTGAGTCATTTACTCCAGAAGTAAAAGTTATAGCGAAGGCAGCATCTATCTGGAGGCAAACTGAAAAAGATGGTTATGTTCTTGCGGAAAAAGGACTTGAGTTTTTAAAAGGATTATTTAAATAAGAATGTTTAATTTTATTAATAATATAGAGATATTGATTATATTATAAGGATTGGGAAAAGAAATGGGGATTTTCAGATGGCTGAAATAGTTTTAAAAGATATTGTGAAAAGATTTGGCGATCTTATTGCAGTTAATAATTTAAGCTTGAATATTAAAGACAAAGAATTCTTAGTTCTTTTAGGCCCTTCTGGATGTGGGAAGACAACCACACTTAGGTGCATTTCTGGCTTGGAAACACCAGATGAAGGAAAAATTTTTATTGATGGAGAAGATGTTACTATTAGGAGAGCATCCAGGAGGGATATAGCGTTTGTTTTTCAGCTTTATGCTTTGTACCCTCATATGACAGTTTATGGTAACATAACTTATCCTTTAATTAACCAAAGATATAGCAAGGAAAAGATTAAGAAAGAAGTTGACAGAGTTGTTGAGATATTAAAAATAAAGCACATATTAAATAAAAAACCAAGAGAACTCTCAGGTGGTGATATGCAGAGAGTTGCTCTGGGGAGAGCAATTGTTAGAAGACCAAAAGCATTTTTACTTGATGAACCTATAGGAACTCTGGATGCGAAATTTAGAGAGGAAGTGCGAACTGAGCTTAAAAAGCTCCATGTCGACATTGGTGCTACTACAGTATATGTAACTCACGATCAGGTTGATGCAATGTCTATGGGAGACAGCATTGCGATAATGAATTTTGGAGTCCTGCAACAAGTTGGAACACCTAATGAAATATACACAAATCCAAAAAATTTATTTGTAGCAAATTTTATTGGAAGCC
>VGAU01000279.1 GCA_016870675.1 Actinomycetota bacterium
CCACTTGCAAAGAGGCGGAAGACCGTCCGCTTTTGATAGGATCGTTGCCACCAGGCTGGGAGCAAAAGCTGTAGAGTTAGTCCATGAAGGGCAATTTGGCCAGATGGCAGTTATGGAAAATGGTGCAATAACATCAGTTCCTCTGGAGAAGGCTATAAAAGAAGAGAAGCCAATGGATAAGGAACTTTATGAATTATCTAAACTCTTACATTAAAAAATTTTATATTGATAAATTAAATAATTATCTCAATATTGCTCTAGAAGGCACTATAAATGATTGGCCGATGCCAGAATTAAAATAGTAATTAGATGATACTTTTTATAATCCTTGATTTATATAACAAATCAAAAACATTTATTTCCAATTACATTTTATAATAGTAGCCAGAAAACTCAACGGTCTTTAGCCCAAAGGTAGTTCACTTTAATCTCTCGATAAGTCAAAATTGTATAATAATGAATACGTGCTGATATTTTTATGGTATAATAATAAAGATAGTAAGGTTATTCAAGAGTTGCCGAGAAAACTCCGTCTGCTTGCAGCGGGGATGAATCGGTAAAAAATACGCTGGGGCACAGCGGAATTGACGCCTGTGGAGTTGAAGGGTTGCCTTCGACATTGAAGCAGGAAAAAGAATGCTTAGTAAACTAAGCAGAAGCCGCAGAGCTCGCTCTGTGAAGTGTAACTGTTAGATAATGTGTTAATAAAATAGTCTGAAATTTTTTTTGGCTAACCTTCCAAATTAAAATCAGCATTTTTATGCATTATTTATACTATTTCTGTTTTTTTAAAGATGATTTTTAATAAGTGAAAGGAAATCAAGGTGAATAAAAGACTATATGTAGGCAATCTGGAGTACTCTACTACAGATAAAGAACTGGAGGAACTATTCTCCAGTGAAGGTAGTGTAACTTATGCAAAAGTAATTAGAAGTCTGGATGGTCGATCAAAAGGCTTCGGGTTTGTGGAAATGGGAACTGAGGAAGAAGCAGCAAAAGCTATAGAAAAGTTTAACCAGAGTGATTTTAAAGACAGGAAACTTTTAGTAAATGAAGCAAGACCTCAGGAAAGCAGAAGTTTTAGTGGAAATAGAAGAAGCAGTAATTACCGGAATACACCCAAAGATGATCTTAATTATAAGTTAAGAAAATTAAGAAAAAGGTTTAGATAGTTTTCTTAGAATTTTTAGTTAAGGTAAGATTCTGCAAGCAATTTTATCCACAATCCTGAATTAGGTATTTATTTAAATATGTTTTTTAAAATTATTATATTAGTTTTTACTGGGCAAAAATCAAAAAGTTTAGATTATTTATAAGGATTAGGGTGATTAAAAATTAAAAGAGGATTAGAGTTTAAATTAGAAGAAGTAAAGATGCTGATCAGTAAAGGTAAAGTAGATGGTCTGCTTACCACAGAGGAAATTACTGAAACTCTTTCAGATATAGAGCTGTCCAGGGACCAGATTGAAAATATTTATGACGTTATTCAGAATCTGGGAATAGAGATCGTAAGTGAAGAAGATGAAGATATTGATACCAAAGTTCAAAATATAAAAACAGATAGGGATCTATTAAAAAAGAGACCGGATCTTACTATAAAGTATCCTACTAATGACCCGGTAAGAATGTATCTTAAAGAGATTGGTAAGATAAGACTACTTACCGCTTTTGAAGAAGTGCAACTTGCAAAGAGAATTGAAGCTGGAGATCCTGTATCAAAAAAATTGCTGGTAAAGGCTAATCTGAGATTGGTGGTAAGCATTGCCAAAAAGTATATTGGAAGGGGTCTGCTTTTTTTAGACCTTATACAGGAAGGAAATCTTGGGCTAATAAGGGCGGTAGAGAAATTTGATTACAGGAAAGGTTTTAAATTTTCTACATACGCAACCTGGTGGATAAGGCAGGCTATTACAAGAGCTATGGCTGATCAGGCTAGAACTATCAGAATCCCGGTCCATATGATAGAGAACATTAATAAATTGATAAGGGTTCAAAGGCAGCTACTTCAAGAACTTGGTAGAGATCCTTCACCTGAAGAGATTTCAGAGAGAATGGATTTTACCCCTGGTAAGGTAAGAGAAATAATCAAAATAAGCCAGCACCCTATTTCATTTGAAACTCCAATAGGTGAAGAAGGTGATAGTCACCTTGGTGATTTTATAGAGGATTCGGAAGTAGAAGCACCTTCAGATGCTGCATCTTTCAAGATGCTTCAAAACAAGCTAAAAGAGACACTTAATACATTAGATTATAGGGAAAGAAAAATTATAGAGCTTAGATTTGGTATAAATGATGGCCAGCCAAAAACACTAGAAGAGGTTGGAAGAGAATTTGGTGTTACGAGAGAAAGAATTAGACAAATAGAATTTAAAACTCTAAATAAATTACGAAGCCCAAATAGAAGTAAA
>VGAU01000280.1 GCA_016870675.1 Actinomycetota bacterium
TTCTCCTTATAGCTTCAATTATGATTAATACAATATTTCCTCCATCTAAAGGAAGAATTGGAATTAAATTTCCAAAACCCATTAGAATAGAAACCAGTGCAACAAAAAATATATAATTCTGTATACCCATTGACGCTGATTGTTGAAATATGCTTACTATTCCAATTGGTGAAACCGGCCTTGCCTCGCTAAAGGGTATTTTTCCTGAAAACAGCATTCCAAATAACTTTACATAGGTAATGCTTATATCCCAGGTCATCTTAAAACTTTCTTTTACTATTTTAAAAAAGCCCAGCTTCTCTTCAACAAGCCGTGGACTTATCCCCAGAAATCCCTGTCCTTCAATATCATCCAGTATAACTTCAAGTTTCATCTCCTCTCCATCCCGGATAATGGTATAGGTTACTTTTTTACCAGGATGCTTTTTTGTTACTTCCGAAAAATCATCCCAGCTTTCAATTTTTTTATAATCAAGAGCAATAACCTCATCACCTACTTTAAAACCGTTTTTCTCAGCAGGTGATTCAGGTTGAACATAATCAATGATTGTTGTGGGAACCAGCACACCCATACTTAAAAAAATTCCTATCAGTATTACTGCAAAAATTACATTAAACACGGGTCCACCAATTGAGACCATCAGTTTCTTATAGAAAGGCTTATTATGGTAAGCCTTATACTTCATCTCTCGGGGTATGGATTCATTTCTATCCATACCTAAAATTTTATTATAACCTCCTACAGGTATAGCGCTGACACCGTAAGTAGTACCGCGCCTGTCTTTAAATTTAAAAAGTTTTGGACCAAAGCCAATAAAAAACTCTTCAACATGCATTCCTCCAATTTTTGCCAATAAAAAATGCCCGAATTCATGAACTATTACTATCAGGGACAATCCGATTATTGCCAGAATATATTGAAGAATAATAATCAAACTTTGCATAAGAAATCACAACCTGCCAAATCTTCTATTTCTCCGCTGATAATAATTAATAGCCTTCAGGAAATTTTTCTTTTTAAAATCCGGCCAGAGTGTTTTTACAAAATAAAATTCACAGTATGCAATCTGCCACAACAGGAAATTACTTACTCTATATTCACCGCTGGTTCTTATTAAAAAATCAGGATCAGGAAAACCTTTTGTAAACAGGTAATCTGAAAATGTTTTTTCATCTAATTTTTCAATGTCTATGTCATTTCTTTCAGCTGCTTTATGTATCTTCCTGGCAGCATCTACAATTTCCTGCCTGGAGCCGTAATTAAAAGCAATACTGAAAAAAAGCTTATTATTATTTGCAGTTTGCTTTTCTGCATTTTCAAAAGCTTCCAGTATTTTATAAGGAATTAACTTTCTCTCACCTATCAAGAATACTCTTACACCATTTTTGTTCAAGGTTTCCAATTCCTCTTTTAATGATTCCAGAAATAGATTTAATAAAAAATCGACTTCGTCTTTTGGTCTTTGCCAGTTTTCACTTGAAAATGAGTATACGGTTAAGAATTTTATTCCTAACTGTACGCATGTTGTTATGACTTCCCTGAGAGCTTCAACCCCTGCCTTATGACCAGCAGACCGTGGCAATTTTCTTTTTACAGCCCATCTGCCATTTCCATCCATAATAATAGCCACATGCTCTGGAATATTATTTTTTTTTAGCTCTTTTACGGTCGGAACTCTTATAGAAGAAAAAATAGAAGAAATTAAACTCAAAGTACTTCCTACCTACACTTCCATAATTTCTTTTTCTTTCTGGGCTAAAGAATCATTAAGCTTCTCTATAAATTCATCAGTAATTTCCTGAACTTCCTTTTGAGAATTTATCAGATCGTCTTCAGTTATCTTGCTTACATTTTCCAATTTTTTAAATTCATCATTTATTTCTCTTCTGATATTTCTAATTGCTATTCTCCCATCTTCTGCAATCTTCCTAACTAATTTGACTAATTCTTTTCTTCTTTCCTCATTTAATGGAGGAACATTCAGCCGGATAACTTTTCCGTTATTTGATGGATTAATACCCAGATCGGATTTGGATATTTGAGTTTCAATCTCCTTTAAAAATTTTGGCTCGTAAGGTGAAATTAGAATAACTCTCGGTTCAGGTATACTGACATTAGACATATGTTTCAATAAAGTTTTACTGCCATAATAGTCAATATAAATATTATCCAGTAAAGATGCGGACGCTCTTCCTGTTCTAATAGTATTAAATTCATGTTGAGTTCTTTCCAGGGATTGATGCATTCTTTTTTTCGCATCAACCAGTAGCGCATCTTTCATTTTTATAGCCATTCCTTTCGCTTCGCTCAAGGCACAAAACGGGATGAAAACCATTGTCCTTAAGCATATTTTATTTTATAAATATATATTGCCAATTTGATTTTCTTTCAGAC
>VGAU01000281.1 GCA_016870675.1 Actinomycetota bacterium
CGGACCTGAAACATTTTTCTCCATGTGATGCGGATGAAGAATTTAAGAAATCAATTGAAGAAATTGCTGCCAGATTAAACAAATATATAGACAAAGACTAAAAATCTCCCTGTAGTATAATAAGTTTTCAAAAATGTCTTGTACCTATTTTTTTTAATTAAAATAAGAAATATTTGTAAAACTAGAAAGCGGTGGGCATTTGTATAAGATTGTAAAAAAAGAGAAGCTGGCAGAAGATATAGACAGATTTTATATTAAAGCTCCGCTAATAGCCAGAAAAGTAAAAGCGGGTCAGTTTGTGATTATCAGAATAAATGAAGATGGGGAAAGAATCCCCTTGACTATTGCAGGTTATAACCGCAGTAATGGGATAATAAGCATAGTTTCTATGAAAGTGGGGAAGACTACCGCACTACTCTCCAGTTTAAAAGAAGGTGACAGTATACTGGATGTTGTGGGTCCGCTGGGCAATGCTTCTGAGATTGAAAATTTTGGAAGAGTGATCTGCGTTGGAGGCGGAGTGGGGGTGGCCCCAATTTTTCCTATAGCCAGGGAATTAAAAAAGACTGGCAATTATATAATCTCCATTATCGGCGCCAGGAGTAAAGACCTTCTTATCTTAAAAGAAGAAATGGAAGATACATCTGATGAACTGTATATCTGCAGTGATGACGGTTCCATCGGATATCATGGTTTTGTATCAGATTTTTTAAAGGAGTATCTGGAGAAAAATTTAACCGGCAATGCATATAAAAGAAAGGATAAGAGAATTACCAGAATAATTGCTATTGGCCCGGCTCTTATGATGGCTTCTGTAGCCGGGGTGACCAGACCTTTTAACATAAAAACCATAGTGTCTCTGAATTCCATAATGGTTGATGGGACTGGAATGTGCGGGGCCTGTAGAGTAGAAGTGGGAGGCAAAACTAAATTTGTTTGCGTGAATGGGCCAGAGTTTGACGGGCACCAGGTAAATTTTGGCCTGCTTCTATCAAGACAAAAAATTTACTGTGATCAGGAAAAAGAATGTATGGATATTTACGAGCATAAATGCAGGTTAGATAAATAGTAACAACGCATTATTATTATATTTATTCATATTATAAGTATATTATTCTTGTTAAAGTATAATCTGGAATATGATTGAAAAAATTAATAGAAAAAGGCAAAAAAAAGAAAAGATTCCCCGGGTGGCTATGCCTGAACAGGACCCTGAGAAGCGGAATAAGAATTTTAATGAAGTTACTCTGGGATATACTGAAGGAAATGCTCTGCGTGAAGCATCAAGATGTCTTCAGTGTAAAAATCCTGAATGTATAGGAGGCTGTCCGGTAGAGATTGACATAAAAGGTTTTATTAAACTAATCCAGGAGAAGAAATTTAATGAGGCTCTGGAAAAGATCAGAGAACGGAACAGCCTTCCGGCTATATGTGGCAGAGTATGTCCCCAGGAAGATCAATGTGAAAAGGTATGTATCCTGGGTATAAAAGATGATCCGGTAGCTATCGGAAGACTTGAACGATATGTAGCAGACCGGGAATTAAAAAGAAAAGCTGAAGGAGTAAAAGAGTGTGCGTGGTCGGAGGTTACCAAACAGTGCGCCAGAGAAAAAATAGCAATAATTGGGTCCGGTCCCGGCGGGCTTACCTGTGGGTCAGAATTAGCCAAACTGGGTTATCGGGTTACCGTATTTGAAGCTCTGCATGAATCGGGAGGGGTTTTGGTTTATGGTATCCCTGAATTCAGGCTTCCCAAAGAAATAGTGAAAAGAGAAATAGATTACGTAAAAAGCCTTGGAGTTAAGATTGAAGTAAATATGGTAATTGGAAAAATTTTAACTATAGACGATTTATTTAAGGAGGGGTTTAGAGCAATCTTTATATCCACTGGAGCGGGCCTCCCATATTTTATGGGTATCCCTGGAGAAAATCTGAATGGAGTATATTCTGCTAACGAATATCTCACCAGGTCAAACTTGATGAAAGCCTATAAATTTCCACGGTGTGATACCCCGATTATCAGGGGAGATAAGGTCGCGGTAGTTGGTGGGGGAAATGTGGCCATGGATTCAGCCAGGGTAGCAAAAAGGCTGGGGGCAAAACATGTGTATTTGATATATAGAAGAAGTGAAGAAGAGATGCCTGCCAGAAATGAAGAGATAGAGCATGCCAGAGAAGAAGGAATTGAATTTAAACTAATGGCCAGTCCTGTTGAGATAATAGGAAAAGATGGCTGGGTGCATAAGATAATGTGTATTAAGATGAAATTAGGAGAGCCTGATGACTCTGGCAGGAGAAGGCCGGTGCCTTTAGAGGGTTCAGAATTCAATATAGTGGTCGATGCAGTAATAATGGCTATAGGCCAGGGTCCCAAC
>VGAU01000282.1 GCA_016870675.1 Actinomycetota bacterium
CGACAGAGTCATTGAGAAATCAGGTAAATCTTTCCTTATAAGCGGAAAGATTGCCAGAACTGAAAAAATTGAAATGAGTTTTATTTCCAAGTTTCTTCACACTATAGTAAATCCGAATATTGCTTATATATTATTTATTATAGGTATATTTGGAATAATCTATGAATTCTCCCAACCGGGATTGGGCATTTCAGGAGCAATCGGCGTCTTATTTCTAATCCTGGGGTTTTATGCATTTAGCATTCTTCCCATAAACTATGCCGGACTGGCTCTTATAATTTTGGCTATAATTTTATTCATTCTGGATATAGCACTTGGCCTGGGTGGAATACTTTCAATAGCAGGCGTAGCTTCACTTCTTATGGGATCCTTTTTACTTATTGACACTGATGCTCCTTATCTTAAAATAGCTACAAGTCTGATAATCAGCGCTTCAGTTATAGTATCCGGTTTTTTAATTATTGTAATAAGGGCAGTTTATAAGGTTCACAGGCAAAAACCCGTTACTGGTGAAGCAGGAATTACTGGAGAAACCGCAGTAGTCTGCCAGGACTTAAATCCACAAGGTCTGGTTAAAGTATATGGGGAAATCTGGAAGGCAGTATCTGAGGATGGAAAAAAAATTAAAAAAGGCCAGGAAGTTAAAATAATATCTTTAAAAGGTCTGACTTTAATGGTAAAAATATTAAATAAACAAAACAATTAAAACAAAAAAGGAGGTTAAAATGTTAGTAGGTCCAACAGTAGCAATAATATTTGGTATAATTATTGTCTTAATATTATTGCTTTCAGCTGTTAAGATTTTAAGAGAATATGAGAGGGGTGTAATATTTAGATTTGGAAGACTGAGGGGAGCAAAAGGGCCTGGCATATTCCTGATAATTCCGTTTGTGGATAAAATGATTAAAGTTGACTTAAGAACTGTCACAATGGATGTGCCGCCGCAGGATGTTATTACCAGAGATAATGTACCGGTAAAAGTAAATGCAGTAGTATATTTCAGAGTAATGGATCCCGCAAAAAGCGTGGTAAAAATAGAAAGATATATGGTTGCAACATCACAAATAGCTCAAACCACACTAAGAAGCATACTAGGCCAGGCGGAACTGGATGATTTGCTTGCCAGAAGAGATAAAATCAACCAGGAACTCCAAAAAATAATAGATGAGCAAACAGATCCATGGGGAATTAAAGTCTCAATCGTTGAAATTAAAGATGTTGAATTGCCTCAATCTATACAGAGAGCATTTGCAAGACAGGCAGAAGCCGAAAGAGAGAGAAGAGCAAAAATAATCAATGCAGAAGGGGAATTCCAGGCCTCTGAAAAATTATCTGAGGCTGCAAGAGTGTTGAGTAAATATCCGGTCTCTGTACAGCTCAGGTTCCTTCAGACCCTAAAAGAAATAGCAACAGAACAGAATTCAACAATTATATTCCCGGTTCCTATTGATCTTATAGAAGCATTTATAAATAAGATAGGTAAAAAATAAAAGGCAATAAATAACTTGTCTGGAAAGAAAAATTTAAATAATTACCCTGTAGAAAAAATTATTGGTAAAAAAATAATCCTGAGAGTACTGGAAAAGGGTGATTTAAAAAGATCTTTGGCCTGGTTAAAGGACTCTTCTGTCAATATGTATCTGAGCCAGAACTTTTGCGACTATACAGAAGAACAGGAACTTAAATGGTTTAAATTCATTCAAAGTTCCAAGAATGATATAGTCTTTGCTATTGAAGATATAAATACAAATCTTCATATTGGCAATTGTGCCTTGCACAAAATCAATTGGGGGAAAGGTGACTGTGAGCTGGGTATTGTAATTGGTGAGAAAGGTTACTGGAATAAAGGTTACGGCTCTGACACAATAATGAATGTTACAAAATTCGCAATGCTTGACCTAGGTCTTAAAAGTATTAAATTAAATGTTTATAAATATAACCAGAGGGCAATAAAAGTATATAAAAAATGTGGATTTAAGCTGATTCAGACCCTGAAGAAAAATCACCTTTATAATGGAAAATACTGGGACACTTTAATAATGGAGCTTAAAAAAACTTAAAAATTAATAAATTATATACATCTTCATACATTAATATCCGATCATACAGAGCCTTTAACACACGCATATATATACATATCCATACATAAATATTAAATTTTATAATTATACTTATTTTATGTATTATAACATTTGTTTTTAATAATCAAGTTTTATGCTAATATTTTAAAACTCATTATTAAAAGTCTAAAATTATGTATACATACAGGAAAAAATATAGAATTGGTCCTGGTTCAATTTTTTTTATGATTGTATTTATATTAATCACTATAGGAATGGGTTACCTCTTTTATATGAACATAGGATATTTCTGGG
>VGAU01000283.1 GCA_016870675.1 Actinomycetota bacterium
AGCATGCAGCAGGCTTTGGAGAAGTTTGGCTCGATGCACTCATACTCCTTCTCTTTGACCTCTTCTTCATCGTATTCGTGCTTTTAGGTAAGAGAAGAATGGCTTTGAGAGTTTAATTGCTATACAGGGGTTGCTTAAAAGTAAAATTTGGTTCAATAATTATTTGTAGACCTTTTTTCTATTATTTTACCGATTATAAGGTATCTGAATTTGAAAAGGAAAATACAGTTAAAATAACGGCCTGTTAGGAAAAATTTTTAGGAAAAATTTGTATTGACATATAGTCTACTATAAAATAGACTACTTTTAAGTAGACTGTTAGAACATGTGTTATGAATGCATATTAATTTAAAAAAGACTATAAAGAATATTTATAGCATAAGAACAGAACAAATAAAGAAGTAAAACATAAAAAAATGAAAAAATTCATTGACAGGGAAGAAGAATTAAAATTTTTAAATGAGCGCTACCAAAATCCCGATGCTCAATTAATAATAATTTACGGTAAAAGAAGGATAGGCAAAACAGAACTTATAAAAGAGTTAATTAAAAACAAGAATTCAATATATTTTATTTGCGACAAAACAACTGAAAAAGAAAATTTAAAAAACCTTGGTAGAATTGCAGGGCAAAAATTTAAAAACATAATCCTTGTTGAAAATGGTTTCAGGGACTGGTACCAGTTCTTTGATTTCCTAAAAGAATCTCTGAAAGAATATCTTAAAGAATCTCAATATAAGAATATCATAATAGCTATTGATGAATTCCCGTACCTATATTCCTCAAATGCTGCAATTGCTTCAATTTTTCAAAAAGGGTGGGATGAAATTTTAAAAAAACTACCTGTTTTTTTGATTATATGCGGTTCAAGTATATCCATGATGCTAAAAGAGACTATTAATTATAGTGCCCCACTTTATGGAAGAAAAACAGGACAGATATTTCTAAAGCCACTTGGTTTTTATGATGCCTGGAAATTTTTTCCCGAACTGGATTTTAGCAGATTTTTATATATATATGCCATATGCGGAGGCATTCCGCTTTACCTGAAGCAGTTTACCCCATTAAAATCTCTTACTAAAAATCTAGCAGAGAATGTTTTTAATAAAAATTCAGTCTTATACAATGAAGGTGAAATCATTCTGAGTGAAGAGTTATCAGAGCTCAGGATATATTTTGCTATTCTTAAAGCCTTATCTCTCGGTAAAACCAAGTTTGGTGAAATAATAAATTATACCGGCATTGCTAAAACTTCCATGCACAAATACCTCTATGTACTGGAAGAATTACAGCTCATACATAAGGAAATACCTATTACAGAAAAAAGGCCTGAAAAATCAAGAAAAGGTGCTTATAAAATAATAGATCCGTTTTTTGGTTTCTGGTTTAAATTTGTTTTGCCATTTAAGAGTGAATTAGAGATGGGGGATTTAGGTAAAGTTCTAAAATATTTCCATGAGAATTTTGAATCAACAATAACAATGGTTTACCAGGATCTCTGCCGCGAAATTCTAAGGATCAAATTAAAAAAAGTTTTCAAATTTAACCAGATCGGTAGATGGTGGGATGTGATCGGTAAAAAACAGTTTGAGATAGATCTGGTTGCAATAGATGAGGAAAATAACCAAATTCTTTTTGGCGAAGCCAAATGGTCAAATAAGAAAGTCGGTATAAATATTCTGGAAGGTTTAAAGGAAAAAAGCAGATTCTTAAGCTGGAACAATGCCGGAAGGAAAGAGAAATTTATACTTTTTTCAAAAAGCGGTTTTACAGATGAGCTGATAAGACATGCCGGTATTGAAGAGGACTTAATACTGGTAGAAAAAGATGAAATTCTAAAAGTTTAATAAAAGATGATTATCCCCTGAATTATTAGTGCTACAAAGAATAAAAACATTATTGCCTCAACCCTTTTTAATATTTTTAAAAAGAAGGGGTGCGGCCTCATGAACGCTTTTAAATTGTTTAAACCTCTTTTTCAATCAATACCCTAAAATCATAAGGTATTTTTATCCATGATCCCTATCAGTACTTCTTCTATCTTTTCCCCAATTACTGGATGTTCAGGATTCTTAAAAATATTTTTATAGATTCTGGAAGTAAAGGTGATTTCTGGCTGAGCTGCGGTATAACACTGGCTTTATCGGTCATTATATTGATAATACTTCTGCCATTTCTAAAAAGAAGGATACAAATAAAATAGAGCCGGATATAAGATACCTAGGAGCTTGTCCGAGAATGCCATGTAATATGAATATAAACTCAAAAACACATAGAAATAATTAAGCAAATATACTATAATAATTGCAAAACATTTATAATAATTTATAGGAGAAGCATAAAGTGC
>VGAU01000284.1 GCA_016870675.1 Actinomycetota bacterium
CTATAAGTTCAATTTTATAGGGATTGTCCTTAAATAATATTTTCGCTTCCTGCTTGCTAATCTCACTTCTTTCAAATTTGCAGTTTGATTTTATTATTTTTTTCATTTCCTCTTCAATTAAAGAAAGGTCTTCTATTGCAACACTTTTTTTAGTTTCGAAATCATAATAAAATCCTTCCTTTATGGCGGGGCCAATAGCAAACTTTGCATCCGGAAATACTTTTTTTATTGCTGCAGCCATTATATGAGAAGAACTATGGTTTAAGATATCATTTGCTTTCTCCCCGGTCTCAGGAGTAATAATATTGAAGTTTGAATTTTCATTTACCTTATAGTCAAGATCTACAAGATTATTTTCCAATCCTTCATCTTTCCCGCCAGTCAATTCAGCTGCTATCGCTTGCCGCGCAATTTTTTCATCAAGCTTCTCAATTAACTCCAGGATATTTGAACCTTCTTTTACTTTAATTTTCCCAATCTTTTTAAATTCTATTTCAATCATTTTTTGTTTATTTATTATTCAGAAATTCCTTATTT
Source organism: Actinomycetota bacterium (assembly GCA_016870675.1). Lineage (GTDB taxonomy): Bacteria > Actinomycetota > Humimicrobiia > Humimicrobiales > Humimicrobiaceae > Hydromicrobium. Next base: position 538 of record VGAU01000284.1, read on the forward strand.
ATTATATATCTTTGTATACGCAGGACAATAAAATCTTTTATAAAAAAATGGAGCGGAAGACGGGGCTCGAACCCGCGACCCCCACCTTGGCAAGGTGATGCTCTACCAGCTGAGCTACTTCCGCTCGATACAAATCAGTCTAATTATTATATTACCATTTTTTTTTGCAAAACAAATATTAACCAGTTAAAAAATAAAAGTCAATAAAGTACCGGAACTGTGCTGGAACTGTGCCGGAACTATTCTACTTAAAGCATTAGAAATATAATTTTTAATATTTTAAAAGAATTTCTTTTTTTATCAATTATTATTTCATATAATTATGTTTGACTTTTCATTTGAGAAAATTTTTATTTATATATTTTATTTAGTAAAATTTATATAAAAAATTCTTGAGATATCAATATGAATAAATTTCCATTGAATGATGAAAAAGCACAGGTTTTGGGGTATTTTTCTTTTATGGGACAAGGTGAAAAAACTGTATTTATAGCACCCGGTGTTTTAGACAATATAACTAGTGGTTACCTGGTTTTAACTGATAAAAAATTATTCTTCTATTTTTATTCTAATATAGCCAAAGATAAAAAATTTATAGCCACTTACCCATTTATCGTTTATACTAGCTTGAAGGAGGGCTTTATCTATTCTACGCTAAATATAAACAATAAAAAAGAAAGTTTTAAAATAGAAAAAATAAAGAAAAAGGACGCTAGAGAATTCTATAATATTTTAAACAAGATCATTAAAGATAATAAAAAATAAAAAAAACAGTTTTATTTATATAAAAGTCGTCCGCCTTCAAATAAATCAGCTAATTCATAGCTATTATCTATTATTCTAACCCAGATGCCTTTTCTACTAAATTCTTTTGCCTCTTTTTTTGTATCAAAATATATATCTATCCTATTACCCTTAATTTTCCCCCCTGTGTCCTCTGCTATAAAGATTCCCATATCTTTTATTTCAATCTTCGTTCCCAGGGGTATTACTTTGGGGTCTACAGCAACCATTCCTTCTTTTATTTCTTTACCTGTCGCAGTGATATTATTAGTACCCTGCACAGGATCATTGGCACTATATCCTGAGGCAATGAAATAATACCATTCTACTTCCTTTTTAACTTCCATAATTTTCCTAACTTCCCTAATCACTATCTTTTCCTTTTCCAAAGATTCATAACCTCTAAGACCAGATAATATAGAATTTACTTTATCATTTTTATAAAATAGAGATAATGCAGTTATAAACAACAAAAATGCTACCAGAGTCCAGAATAAAATATTTATGGCTATATTGTATTTTTTCATATTTTTTTATCCTTTTTTATACGGTATTTACCGAAAATAATAATTTAATTAAAACATCTTTCAACAATACCGTGCAGAGTTGTGCAGAGCTCACAATTATATATAAAAACTTCAAAAAATCAACCCAAAAATTATTAGAACCCGACCATTTGAGAAAATTTTTCATTAAAATATACATAAAAAAACAACAAAATCAGTAAAAATCTTGAGATTTTATAATAAACTAACTGGAATAATTTATTTTTCTTACAGATTAAAATACCCGGAAAATCAAAAATAAGATAAAAATAAATTTCATAAATTTCTATTGACCAAACATATGTTCGGTAGTATTATAAAAATGATCAATCCTAAACATAAATATCTATAAAATTAAGGGGCAAGGTTAAATAAAATGGCTTTTTTTTCTCATCTGCATGTACATAGCGAGTACAGTTTGATGGAATCAACTATAAAGATAAAAGACCTGGTCAGTGCAGCCGCAA
>VGAU01000285.1 GCA_016870675.1 Actinomycetota bacterium
ATCTATTACTCCCAGCTCCAGCGCTTCAACAGCGGTAATAGAGGCACTTTCCCTTACTGCCTTTTCTGCCCAATCAGTGTTCCGGCCTCTGGATTCGGCCAGGTTTTTTATGAAAGAGACTGAGTCGTTGGTTACTTTATCCAGCATATCCTGGGATATTTGTTGTTCTCCACCCAGGTTTACTGGATGAGCAGCTCCTATACTGGTAGAGGGTCCCATAGCAGCAAGATCGCTGGCATAAGTTATAAATACCCCGGCGGAAGCTGCCCTGGCGCCTTCAGGATAAACAAATACTATAACTGGAATATTTGTATTCAGGATATCCATTATTATTTCTCTCATAGATGCTTCAAGTCCTCCTGGAGTATCCATTAATATAATAAGACCGTAACCGGAATCAAGTGATTTTTTCAAGCATTTTCTTAAGTGATTGGATACAGGAGGATCTATTATGTCTTTAATCTCACATATATAGAAATTAGTTATTTCTGTATAATTTATTTTTTCATTACTGCTTTTATTATCAGATGCAGGGCTGTTGGTTGACCCTATTAAAAGAAACGAGCTGATAAATAGCAAAATAATCAGAAATTTAACAATATTTATTGGTTTAAAGGCCGAGCAATTCATTTTTATTTTATCCAGGTTGTTTTAAAGACTTTTTTACCTTACCATTATACTATAAAGTGTTAAAAAATATTCGGGGTGTTTTCTGTAAGATCTTGAAATCTGATTAAAGTTTATATATGAACTTTTATTGCAGAAACAGGACAGCAATCCAGGCATAACTCACATAAAATACATTTGTCCTTATTGAATTTTAATTTAAAACTTTTATCGTCAAGGATAAGAGCCTGAGTGATACATAAAGAGGTACAGATTCCACAATCCACGCACTGGTTCTTATCTATTATTATGTCTTTTGCAGCTTCCTGAACGGAAACTCCTGTACCTGTAAGATATTCAATTGACTGGTCAATTTGATCCTTATCACCCCTGAGCTCGATTAGCATTTTACCCTCCATATTAGGAGTTATTTCAGCCCTGAGTATATTGAATTCCAGATTAAATTCTTTTACCAGTTTATATGTAATTGGCTTTGTGACAATATTTTCCGGAAAACTCAGCACTAGTTTTCTTTTTATCATCAGAGTTCCTCCTTACTGAGTATATCAAGACTGCTGTATTTCTCCTCCAGGGGCAGGGGGGCAACACTGGCAGTTAAATGAAATTTACCATTTTCAATTTCTTTTTTAAGCACATTGGATATTTCAAGCGCCTTGAAATAACTTGAAATTGAGCCCGTCTGAACAAATTTACCATTAATTTTTATTTTTCCGCTTCTGAGCTGTTTGTAATTGACCTTTCCATAAGAAGGTTTATTTCTTCTTTGAACGGAATAGTCAAAAATTTCGGTATATATATCCTCATCTTTAATTTTTAAGAATTCTACCATCTCTTCATCAATCACCGGGATTGGAATACCAATACCTATAAATATAGTAACACCATAGTTGTGGAAAGTGCATGCTTTCAGGTATTGGGGTGACATCTCTTTTAAATTGCCTATAATAGCAAGGCTCCCGGCTGCACCACATGGAGTACCATTGGGTAATCTCTCTTTGCCTGGATTATGCTGGGTACCGTACCAGGAGACGTAACCCTGACTGCCTCCTAAAAAGATTCTTGTGCCTATCCCAATAGTCCTGTAATATGGGTCATTTAGAAGTGGACTGAGTTGGCCTGCACTACAGTAAGTGGCATTACCAAAATTAGGTAATAACTTTCCCATATAAGTATAAATTGTCCTGTTAGAAGAGTTGGTAGCTACTGGATAATTCTGGTAAGCATTTCTAGGATTGAAAAGATAAGCCTGGTTTATTGTATCCTTGGTTATGTAAGTTTCAATTTCTCTTCTAGGATAACAATCAGTACCATATGCTGTCGCTCTTAGTTTTACTGGCTTTCCTAGTATTAAATCTTCAATTACATATGCTCCACCGTAATTCATTCCTTCTGTCTCTGAAAGTTCCGCAGCGCCGATATATACATCTACGGCGGCTATTCCAGTATATGCAGGTACATCATTTAACCATACTTTTGTCATTTTTATAGGAGGATCCGGGTGCCCGAAATTTATGAAAGCTCCCGAGGAACACATAGGTCCGAAAGTTGCAGTTGTCACCACATCTACTTCTTTGGCTGTTTTTTTTATTCCTTTTTCTTTCACATAATTAATTATTTCTTCAGCGTTTAATACTAAAACTTTTCCGTTTTTTATTTTTTCATTTATTTCTTCAATTGTTTTTGCCATGATATATTTAGGTCCTG
>VGAU01000286.1 GCA_016870675.1 Actinomycetota bacterium
GTCCGTGGCATTTAGGTTCAATGTCACTCATCCACTGGCTAAGCTCATATAGGGGCTGCCTTCCAAGGGTAATATTCCAGATTAAAAACAAAAGTGCAGAAGCAGAGGCTACTGCCTCATTGCAATAAGAGGGGATGTATTTTGAAAATATAGATTCAAGACCCAGCATTTCAGAAACTGATTTAATAAGGGGTATACCCGATATATTAAATCTTTTTAATTTTTCACTATTATCTCTTGACATCTTAACTATATATTATATATTATATTGTTAAGATGTCAATATTAAAACAAATAAAAGCTATTGAGAAAAAAAGAGCTGCTGCTCTTAGTAAGATATTATCAGCTAGCCTTATGGCGCCAGGCTCATATGGCAGGGTATACTGCAGGTGTGGCAAGCCAAACTGCTGGTGCAGCAGTGGCAAAGGTCATCCATACAGCCGTATTGTTTTCTCAGAGGGTGGCAGATCAAAAACTAAATCAATTAGTGAGGATAATGTTGGATGGATAAAAAAAGTTACCAAAAATTACCGGGATTTTAAAGAAGGAATAAAAAAGATAAAAGAATATGACAGTATCCTATTTGATCTTCTTGGTAAGTATTTAAAAGAAATAATTATGCAAACCAGAGACAAAAAAGAGTATAATTAAATCGGGTTTTTTTAATTTTTAACTTGCGGAAAGACAGTATTTAATTTATTTTAAGATGATTTATTAAAATGATTTTATTACTTTGGCCGGAATTCCTGCTACGAGGCAATTATCAGGAAAAGATTCTAAAATTAATGAGTGTGCCCCAATAGTAGTATTGTTTCCAATTTTTACAGGTCCTAATACTGTAACATTAGTATATAAAATTACATTATCTCCAATTTCGGGATAACCTGGCTCACCATGATGAAATATAGAATGACCAAGACCGCCCAGAGTAACATTAGAAAAGATACTTACATTATTTCCAATCTTTACTCCCCTACCGATAACAACACCTGCAGGATGCCATAATCTACATCCAGAACCGATTTCAGCGCCAGGATCGATTTCTGATCCATTAAAGAAAAAGTTTAACCTGCTGCAGAACTCTGCTAAAAGCCTTAATTTTAATTTATAAAGTTTACGATAAAACCTGTAAAAAATTAAAGCCTGAACCCCAGGCTTAACCAGTATTATTCTTATTGCTCCCCAGATACTTGGCTTTCCTTTAATTGTTCCATATCTACTGAACAGATGTCTTATATCACCTTTTAAATTACCGTTACCAGTCATTTTTATAATACAATAAGGATATTTTTCGACATTCTCTCCACCCTGAAGGACGAGAGATTCCTGCTTCACAGTGATTCCTAACGGATTCACTCCACAGGCTGAGACGGTATGCCCTACCGTCATTGACAATCTTATATCTCCTTCCTTAAGGCAGAAGAGTCTTCCGGCTGACTTTGATAATTAATATAATAGAAAATAATAGAAAATTACTCAGGAACTTTATAATTCTATAAAAGTTTTTATTTATTTAAATATTTAAACAATAAGCTATTATAATCTTTTTTATAAAATAATTTTATATTTATATCCGGATACAATTCTTTTAACTTTTTTATCTTATAATTTTTCTTTGTAACTAATTTCTGATTAAGAGTTGTGAGTTCTATATACAAATCTAAATCAGGCAGATAAAAATCTGGAGTAAAGCTAACCGTAGGATTACCTTTCCTGTCAAAACGTAGTGTAAAAGTTTTAGGTTCATATTCCCATTTTATTCTATAGAAATTTAATATCTTGGAAAATTCTTTTTCGCTGTTATGTGCAAATTTTATATTCTCAGCATTTTTAAATTTTTTATCAAGCCTATTATTCTTATTTAAATTTTCTCTTATTTCCAATAAATTTTTAACCATAGATTTTTAAAATCAACCTCCAATTATTCATATAATTTCTTTAACTTTTTCTGCAGTTACATCTTTTTTATTATTTTTAATTAAAAATCTTTCTATATCCCCGTTTAGATCAGAGTACACTTTCCCCAGAGCGATTCCAAAAACACCCTGGCCGCTCTTCAATGTATCTATTATTGCTTTATCAGAATTACAAGCATAAACAGTGTTCCCATCAGATATCAGTGTTACTTTTAAAAACTCATCATCACTACTATTATTGCTATCATCATACTGTTCAAGGTATCTTTTTGTTTTTCTTAGTTTTTGTAAGCTTATCCCGGCTTCCATTAATTTTTTAATAACCTTTAATTTCATTAAATCATTAAAACTATACATCCTTCTGGTTCCATAACCACCTGCTCCATTTATAGAAGGCTTTATAAAATCGG
>VGAU01000287.1 GCA_016870675.1 Actinomycetota bacterium
AGCAATAATAACTATTTAGTTCATTTTAATAAGAAATAAATGGAATGTAATTATTATTTTAGTTAATATTAAATAATAAATGGAAATAATTTTAATCATAATAAAAAATAAAGAATTAATTAATAATATAACTAGAATAAAGCTGCAAAATCATAATATATTAGTTTTAACCAATATAAAATATATCAAGCATCATATAGAAGAATATATGCCAAAATATGTTATATTATCAGCAAAATTTAAAAAATATAAAGAAATAGCAGAATATATAAATCGTTATACCACAAGTGAACTATTTATTACTGATTTAGAGAAGAAAAAAAATACCATTTCCAGGGATATATATCTGGGCAGGATTGACAATATAGAAGATTTGAAAAGAGTACTTGAGATAATAGATAATTTGAATTTAAAAATAAATAGAAAAGAAGAAAATAGCTATAAATTTATACCTCAACGGATAATTTCATTTTACTCAATTCAGGGAGGAGTTGGAAAGACAAGTATGGTTTTTAATTTTGCCTGGTATATAAAAGACATTGTTGACGGGAAAATATTAATTATAGATTTAAATTTTTGCGAGGGCCCATCAGACCTGACCATTAATCTTGGTTTAAACATATCGCCAAATCTAAGTATATTTATTGAAAAGATTACCCAGGGAAAAGACTGTTTCAATAAATCAATAATAAATCTGGATAATAATAAGATAGATATCCTGCAGCCACCGCTGTCTATCTATCAAAGTGATAAATTTAATATTGATATGCTGGACAGCATAATTTATTCTGCCAGAAACGATTATGATATTATAATAGCTGATATTCCTTTCAGGTATGATAATATTTCGTTAGAGATGTTGAATCTTTCAACTACTTCAATTTTAGTATTATCTCCAAACGTAAAGCTGGCACCAAGAGTAAGCAATTTTCAAAAATTTCTACCAACCAGTCAAAAGAAGGGAATTATTTTTAATAAAGTAGGCCAGAGTGAAAAAACATATATAGATGAATATGAAAGTATATTAGATATTCCTGTTTGTGACCGGATACCTTTCGTACCCGAAGAAGATAGGAAAATGATAGCTAGCGGCAGTAATTCTTTTGATATTCTGGATTTACAATCAAGAATGTCTAATTTAAGAAATTTTATTTTTTAAAAATGAATGAAGAAAAAAAATTATATACCATTAAAGAAGTTTCAGAGGTGGTTGGCATTAGTGAATCAGAGATAATCCGGATGGTTATGATCAGGAAATTGCCTGCCATAAGAGTTGGCAAGGCTATACGGATCAAAGAAGATGATCTGGAGATTTTCTTAAATGGGTTTTTGGGTGAAGAAGAAGTAAAAACTGGCTACGGGGAACCGGTTTTATATACAGCCGAACAGATTGCAAAAATTTTAAAACTATCGGTTGACAATATATGGAATTTGCTGAAAACAGGAAGATTGAAGGGATTTAAGGTAAGAGAGGGCAGAAGCTCCTGGAGGATCCCTGCTGATAGCCTGAAGGAATTCATAGAAAGCAGAACACAAAAAACGGTATAGGTATTAAAGAATGCTCGATGAAAAAGATAAAAAGCGCGGGCTTACTATCTGGGAGAAAATAGCGGTAGTAATAATTGTAATTTTGATAATTATTATAATTCTTTTAATTTTTAACCAGAATATAAAAGAATATTACGAAATTCTAAAGAACTGGTATGAAGGAAACAACTTATAAATGATAATTTAAATTTTTTAGGAGGTGAAAACAATGAAAAAGTTAATAAGGATTTTGATGGCACTGGGTTCCTTAATAGGAATAGCTGCCTGGGTTAGATGGTAAAATCTAAGTAGTAATATTAATAATTTATTTTTTAGGAGGTGAAAATAATGAAGAAATTAATTAGAATTTTACTGGCACTGGGTTCCTTAATAGGAATAGCTGCCTGGGTTAGATGGTAAAATTAATACTAAAATTCGTATTATAATAAATCAGTCTTTTCTGGTATAATGCTCTATATTTTAGCAAAATAGGAGCTGAGAACCTGGTGAATAAAAATAGTAACCTGGTATTAAGAGTATATGTGTTTTTTATATTCTTAAGTGGATTAGCTGTATTCACTTATATTCTTATAAAATATAGAGACATATCAGTGCTTGGAGCGGTGCTGTTTGGACTGTTAGTCTTTGCGGCTGATAATCTAGCAGCACCGCTTCCAAGAACAGGGAGTGTTTCAGTAAATTTTGCAATCTCGTTTGCAAGTTTAATAATTTTTGGACCTGCTACAG
>VGAU01000288.1 GCA_016870675.1 Actinomycetota bacterium
AGTTATTAAAACCCGCCAAGAAAACTCCATCCGCTTGTGGCAAATTTCAGCGGAATATACAAATTGGCAAAAGGATTTTCAAAAAAAGACTTGATATTTAATAAATATGATAGTATGATAATATATGTGTATATATGTAAATATATAGAAGAGCAAAAAGGTAAATAAGAGATGTTAGTACAAAAGGGATTTAAGTTTAGACTTGTTCCAACCAAAGAGCAAAAGCAAAAATTGCTACAACAAGGTGGGAATGCTCGTTTTGTATGGAATTACTTTTTGAAAATTAATATCGATTACTATAAAGAAACAGATAAATTCAAGTTTTATCATGAATTGGCAGTATTTTTACCAAAATTAAAAAAAGAATACCCATTTTTAAAAGAATCTTTTTCCCAATCATTACAAATGGTTGCAAGGCAATTTGATAAAGCATTAAAAGATAGTTTTACTAAAGAGAAAGGGTTTCCTTCTTTTAAGAAAAAGAATCTTTTAAGCGACAGTTTCACTTGCCCTCAAAAATGGAGATTAGGAAAAGGGTTTGCTTTTATTCCTAAAATAGGAGAAGTAAGGTGGATAAAACATCGTGCTATGCAAGGTAAACCAAAATCTATTACAATCTCCCAGGATGGTGGCAGGTGGTATTGTTCTGTTTTGTGTGAATATGATATAGAAGAACAAGAAAAGAAGACAGACAATATTGTTGGAATTGATGTTGGTTTGAAAGAATTTGCCACTCTATCAGATGAAACAGCAGTCAGCAATCCGAAACATCTAAAAAAGTATGAAGAAAAATTGGTGAGTGAGCAAAGGAGATTAAATAAAAAACAAAAAGGAAGTAAAAATAGATTTAAGCAAAGAATAAAGGTTAAAAAAATTCATACCAAAATAAAAAATTTAAGACAGGATTTTCTTCATAAGACAACTTCTAATATGATAACCAAATATGATGGGGTTGTTTTAGAAGATTTAAATGTTAAAGGTATGATGAAAAACCACCTCCTTGCTAAATCTATTGCAGATGTTTCATGGTCAGAGTTTACAAGGCAACTTGAATACAAAGCAAAATGGAATTTTAAGTATTTTGTTTTAATTGAACGGTTTGAACCTACCAGTAAAACTTGTTCAAATTGTGGATTAATTCAAGATATGCCTTTGGGCAAAAGACAGTTTAATTGTCCTGACTGTGGAATATCTATCGATAGAGACTTAAATGCGTCAATAAATATTTGTAGGCTTGGACAAAGCCGAATTAACGCCTGCGGAGTTGGTTCAAAAGAGCCGACATTGAAACAGGAAAAAGAATGTTTGGTAGACTAAACAGAAGCCACGAGGCTTGCCTCGTGGAGCGTCACTCCTCCTATTTCGGATAGAGTTAAAATTATATTGTCATATTGATGGAACAGATGATGTATTCCTTAAGAATTGATAAAAGACTCATAAACAAAGCCAAGAAAGAAGCTAAAAAACTGGGCTTGTGCACCTCTGCATTCATAAGACAGGCTATTATAGATAAGGTGAGCTATAATAATAAATTAAAAGAATTGGAAGAGAGAATCATTAAACTGGAAAAGAAAATAAAAAATTAATTCTATAAACTTATCATAATAAATCTGAGTGAAAAGGATTATTTATGAAAGCTAAAAAAATTCGCTATTTAATACATTTATTAATCTTTACAATAATTATAACTTTTTGTTCTTTCTCATGCAGCCCACCAGGTCCAGGTAATCAAACAATAGAAGAGCCGGCATTAGAAGAAGTTACTGGTGAACCGGAAGAAGCTTTAGATGAGTCAGAGGAAGAAGAGATAGTAGAAGAAGATGAGGAAGAAACATTAGTAGAAGAAGATGATAACGAGAGCAATGCTGAAATTAATTATGAAATAGTTCGTACTTTAAATGTTAGGGTTGATGGTGCTATTACATATTATGCTTTAATTGATCCGATAGATCTTTCAAATGATTCTTTTAAAGAGGACATAAAAGAAATAATTAAGAAGATAGTAGAAGAAAAAGGCAGAAAAATAGATATTGAAATATTCGATAATAGAAGTTCTCTTGAAAATGGTTATAAAGACGATAAATTTTTTGTAATGACTGACCTTGAAGGATGGGAAAATTGGATTACGGATGAAATTGCAATTGATTTAGCAATTCATTGGATAGCTAGTGTCATGTCAACTTAAATATATTGGGTAATTACTTGACTTAATCCCTGACTTCTGTCATATTTTAAAACAAAATATGTAAGTCAGGAGGAGGGTCATGAAAA